>NZ_CP172597.1:0-226376 GCF_044593955.1 Haloferax sp. S1W | reverse complement strand
TTACTCGAAGTTTTCGACGGCCTGCTCGTAGCGGGCGGACGGTTCTTCCCAGTCGACGACTTCGAAGAATGCAGAGACGAAGTCACCGCGGGCCGGACCGTAGTCGTGGTAGTAGGAGTGTTCCCAGACGTCGAGTGCCAGAATCGGGTGCGAGCCCCAGAGCGCGCCCTGGTCGTGCTTGTCGACGACGACGTTCCGAAGCTGGTTCGAGAACGAGTCGTAGACGAGCAGCGCCCAGCCACCGGCGGCACCGGCAGCGGCTTCGAATTCGCCCTTCCAGGCTTCGTAGGAGCCGAAGTCCTCCGCGATGCGGTCTGCGAGCGCACCCTCAGGCTCGTCGCCGCCTTCCGGTGCCATATTCTGCCAGAACAGGTCGTGAAGGATGTGGCCACAGCCGTTGTGGGTGACGTTGCGAATCGCGCCGGCGGACGAACCGAACTCGCCAGCCTCGCGGTTCGCTTCGAGCGTCTCTTCGGCAGCATTCCAGCCGTTGACGTAGCCCTGGTGGTGGGTGTCGTGATGCCACGTCAGCACCTGCTCGGAAATGTGTGGTTCAAGCGCGTCGTACTCGTACGGAAGCGGGTCGAGTTCGTAGTTAGACATTGGAAATCCCAGTTGGGAAGTGGTGTCGTACCTACATGTAGTTTCCCTGAATGCGATTTACGTAGAGAATCCGAAATATGAATTCCACTGGTCAATCGCGTCTCACAGTCCAGAGTACTCGGAGTTACCGATAGTTCAGATTGGACCTACGGAAGGGTGGGGAGTTGGAGGATAGGAGATGGAAGGATGGGAGGTTGAAGGATGAAAGGGTGGAAAGATGAGAGGATGGAAGGATAGTGGGGCAGGTACCAGGGATGGCAACTGGAAATCGTACCTCTGAACGCTACCGGGGCGCGTGGCGGGGCAGGCCACTCTGACGACTCCCTCGGTGGCAGCGTTCGTTTCCATAGCGTGTTGGTGGCAACTTAAAATCAAAGCCTGATTACATAAAATCCGGTCGAAATAACCACCGTACTCGATTGGAGGACACAAAGTTGTACAACCCAGTCATAATATTTTTCGGGAGTCGCGGAGACTCACTCGTATGAATAGCGCAGACCCGAAGACCAGCGAGAGTGCGGTAGCGCCAACGTTCGAGGCCTACAAAGACGAGCATCCAGACGCACGGTTCACAGAGTGGTTACGCGCACGGGCAGAACCAACGTGGACAGACGCGGTCGAACACCGGTTCGTCCAAGAACTCGGTGACGGAACCCTCGACGAAGACGCCTTCCGGCGATACCTCGTCCAAGATTACGCGTTTGTCGGGACACTCACTGGTCTCGTGGGTCACACGGTCGGCCACGCGCCGACGATGCAAGCCAAAGGGCAGTTGGCCGACTTTCTGAGGACGCTAACGGACGACGAAAACGACTACTTCGAGCGGTCGTTCGATGCGCTGTCAGTGCCAGAACCGGTTTACGACGACCCACAGCGCGAACCAGTGACGGCGGCGTTCGAGGACCTCTTAACGCGTGCGGCGACAGAAGGCGGGTACGCAGAGGCCCTCTCGGTCCTCCTTCCGGCAGAATGGGTCTATCTTTCGTGGGGACAAAACGTCGCAGACGCCGAGCCAGGTCCGTTTTACTATCAAGAGTGGATAGCCCTCCACGCAGTCCCCGAATTCGAGGCGTTCGTCGAGTGGTTGCGTAGCGAACTCGACAAATACGGTCCGAAGTTGAGCGAGCGTCGGCAAGCACTCGTCGAGCGACACTTCCGACGGGTTGTCGAACTCGAAGTGGGATTCTTCGACCTCGCATTCGACGAGTCATAGTTCTCAGCCTCTCGTCTTCTCCAACACAACCCCTCCTCTACTACTCTTCCACTCCGCCAACTCCACTTACTTTGACACATAATTACCAAGTTATACCACCAAGTAGAAACATTATTCTACCAGGGGCGGAGAGTGCGAGAGCATGAGTGAAGAAACGCAGTATACGGTTTGGGCAGCCACTCGCGGCCGATTGGGCGAGTACCTGTCCGGGATGGGCCCATCGTGGGTCGCAGGGGCAATCGCCGCGGGACCGGCAACGATGGCGAGTCTCATCACAGCGGGTGCAACGTTCGGCTACGACCTCCTGTGGGTCGTGCTCCTCTCTGCACTCCTCGGTGCAGGGGCACAGTACCTCGCGATGCGACTCGGACTGCTCACAGAATCTGGTATCGTCTCCATCGTCGAGAGAACACTCGGAGACCGTTGGGCGTGGATTCTCGTCGCAGACGTCGTTCTCGCGGCCGGTCTCGCCCAACTGATTATCATGAAGACAGTGGCGAGCGTCTCCGAAACCGTCACCGGAATCGACGCCCGAATATGGGGTGTCACATGGGCGGTCATTCTCGCTGCCGGCCTCGCTGGGCGAGGATATCGTGTCGTCGAACTCGGCGCAAAAATCCTCGTCAGCGCCGTCGTTGTTGCCTTCTTGGCGTCGACGTTTGTCGTCCCTGTCGAACCCGACGCGGCGGTACAGGGACTCGTTCCAACCATCCCCGGCGGTGTCGACGGTGCTCTCGTCGCCGCAGGGATTCTCGGCGGTGCCGTTCACGTCACGCTCGTGACGATGCAGTTCTACACGATGCGGGCGCGCAAGTGGACGCGGAAAAATTACGGCCTCGCGACGTTCGACATCGGTGCGTCGATGCTCGTTGCCTTCGGTATCTACAGTCTCGCTATCTTCCTCGTTGCCGCCGGTGTTCTCCATAGTCCCGAGGTACAAGCGAGTGGACTCACCGCAATCGATGCGGCTCAGGCTCTTGGCCCGCTCGTCGGAGCGAACGCGAAGTGGTTGTTCCTGCTCGGCCTCTGGGGAGCGGCCGTCTCGACGCTCGGTGGAAACACCGTCGTTCCGCCCTATCTCGTTGCTGACAAACTCGGATGGGAAACAGACGTTTCGGACCCCCGCTACCGTGGTCTGCTTGCCGTCGTCGCACTGCTCAGTGCAGGTGGGACGTTCGTCGGTGGTGCGTTCTTCCCGCTTCTCATCCTCGTGTTGGCGTTCGGACTCGTCGGTACCCCGTTCGCGCTCGTACTCGTTCTCTATCTTCTGAATACGTCCGACGTAGTTCCGGTACAGAACTCTCGAACAGCGAACCTTGCGGGCCTCGTTCTCATTGCCATCACGTCGATACTCGCTGGGTCGTTCGTTCGCGAACAGGCCGCTGGTGGTCTCGGTGACCCAATCACGCTGTTTGTCGTTCTCTTTGCCGTTGGTCTCGGGGCAGCTAGTCTCGCTCTTGGAGGGAAATTTGTTCGGGAGGAACTGTTGGCGTAGGCGCGGTTCCGAGTTACTTCTTTACGGCTGCACTGTTGCTGTAATAGGTAGTGTAGTAGCTGTAGTAGTTGTAGTAGTAGTGGTTCTAGTAGTAGTTATAGAAGTAGCTACAGTGGTTACTGTAGTAGTTGGGGTAGTTACTGGTAGTCGCCGTCGTGATAGTTGTAACAGTCGCTGCAGTGGTTGCTGTGATAGCACACGTGGTGGGTGTATGCTGTAGTGGACGAGTGAGGTCGAACACGACTGAGTTTCACCACACACACACCACCGTCGCGTTTGTAACGGCTACGCGAGAGCCTAGAGATATTCGGCACACACACCACCGTCGCGTTTGTAAATATACCAGCAATATCTACCCCATCTACCTATTTTTCGCCTATCCCGACTCCCTTTTTCGCGTTACATTCGCGAGGGTGGTGTGTCTGCACCCCACCGACGACCCTATTTTTACATTCGCGAGGGTAGTCCCTCCCCGTTTACTCACACCCCATAGGGTACCACCTGTTACATTCGCGAGGGTACTCTTCCCTCCAGTTACACTCGCGAGGGTACCCTCTCCCCGTTACAAACGCGACGGTAGTGTCTGACCGGGTTACTTGCGCGAGACCACTAAAAATGTAACCCTAATTGAATCAGGCAATACAACGTATATTGGTACTATATTGGGGGAATTTACAAACGCGAAGCCACCCCCTCAGCTTTATTATGGTGGGTATAAATATCGAATCTACATGACTCCGGACGAGGTTGAGGACGAAGGACGAGATCCCCTCTTCCGATACGACCAACCTATCTTCGCGAACGAGGATATTCTCAAAATATCGCACCTTCCGGGACCTGACAAGATTGTTGGCCGTGACGAGCACATGGCGAAGGTCGCCCAAGCACTCAATCCGGCAATCTTCGGCCGTGAACCGACCCATCTGTTCATCTTCGGTAAAACGGGGTCCGGAAAGACGCTCACAGCTCGTCTCGTGAGTGAGCGTCTTCAAAGCGAGGCAGCACGGGAATCGGTCGAGGTCAACACTGCGGTCATCGATTGCGGTGAACAAAACACCGAGGCGTCTGTCATCAAGACGCTTGCCTCGCAGGTTAACGACCCCAACGAAAGCGGAATGACGATTCCCGAGCGTGGACTCTCCACCGGCGACTACTACAACCGACTGTGGCAGGTTCTCGACACCTGTTCGGATGTCACCATCGTCATCCTTGACGAGATAGACATGCTGCGTGACGACGAGGTGCTCCGTAAACTCTCGCGCGCGGGAGAAAATCAAAAAATTGTCAACTCGCGCCTCGGCATCGTCGGTATCTCCAACAAAATCGACTACCCCGAAGAACTCACAGAACGCGTCAAATCGAGCTTCTCTCACGACGAACTCGTCTTCCCATCGTACGATGCGAACCAACTTCGCGAAATTCTCGAAAACCGGCGCGACGCGTTCAAACCGGGGGTGTTGACTGACGACGTGATTCCACTCGCAAGCGCACTTGCCGCACAGGAACACGGAGACGCACGCAAGGCAATCGACATACTCAGGAACGCCGGACGAATCGCCCGCAAAGAAGGCTCCGAGCAGGTTACCGACGAGCACGTCCGCGCTGCAAAAGAAAAGAGCGAGGCGGACCGCTTCAGCGAACTCATCGAGGGGACGGCCACACAGTCCAAGGCAGTTCTGTACTCACTCGTCCTTCAGACAGGGGGACGAAAGACGGCCGAGATTACGACGAACAAAATCTACCGACAGTACCTTGGGGTCGCCGAAAAGCTCGATATGGACCAGCTCTCGGAGCGACGCGTCCAGGAGTTGCTTCAAGAACTCGATTTCTTGAACGTGATACAGTCAGAAGTCCGTGGCCGAGGGCGTGGACAGGGCGTTCACGGAACGCACAGACTGCTCGAAGACCCGGATATCGTAAAGCGGGTGTTGCTTCGAGATAGTCGGATTTCGACGCTGGAGTAAGTATCCACGTGACTGGTGTGCTTGTACGGGGGCCGACGCCAGCTAGTCGTCGATGTCGAGTTCGAACTGTTCGTTTTCGGTGACGACATTGAGCGTGACGCTCGTGTTCGACTCATTGATGTCTACGTCCTGAAGCAACGCTTTGATCTGGGTGTTCATGTCTCCGGTATCGCGGAACTTCCCGACTGCGACCACGTCATAGTCACCGGTCGTCTCGTAGACTGATAGTATCTGTGTCTGTTCTTCGAGTAGCTTGCTCACCTCGGTGAGCGAACTCCCTTCGACTTTCAGTTGGATGATTCCGGTCACGTCGTATCCGAGCGCGTCGTAATTGACGCGTGGTGTGTACCCCGCGATAACGTCCTCGTCTTCCAAGTCGCGGAGGTGGTTCGAGACCGTCGTCACCGAAACATCCAGTTCCTCCGCGAGACTGCGAAGACTGGTTCGACCGTCGTCCAGAAGTGCGTTGACAAGCTTTGGGTCGAGGTTCTCGTACGTCATTAGCGTACGTTCCGATGAGCGTTCATTAGAAATTTGTGAATGTCCAATTACTGCCGGTGAATCCTCGGAACATTGTGAGAGTAAGACCGCTCGTACACCGCACGATTTCTTCCTGAAAGCTGTAGTTAGATTGATGTCTATGGAGAATGAAAATTCGCACCATGTCACATGGTATCGATGCCTTACATATGCTACCCGATGTTCCGCTTTCACCCGGATCAATCGGGCAGTTCGAGTCGGTTGATGGCATTCGGAAGGCGGTTCCAGTGACGATAAAATTCGAAAATTCGGCGGACTTCGAACCCCCTCACGTCGATGACATTATATTGGCAACAGATGACGAGGTACTCCATCTCACACGAATGCTCGGGAATGGGTGGGAAATTGAACATTCGGAACAATACGACTCGGAAGCGCAGCTAGCCGAGACCATCGAGTCCGTGACTCGGGATATTGAACAACGGCGCTCGTAGTAGGCAGTCACACTTGGTCCGTGGTGCGTCGTTTCGTACCAATTTGGTGCCAACTTCACCACTTGGTTTCATAAGTAGCAGACACGTACCTGTCACTACCAACGCAGATGCCTTCGAAGCAGAATCGACACACTCCGATATCTAAGTCCGCTGAAACCGCGTTATCGATTCTGGAACGAGAATCATCCTCTAGTGATGGAATTGCGTTACGGGACGCGCAAAACGCGGTCGAATCCGAGGGCGAGTCACCGACTGCCGTCGACGAACTCCTCGACAAGGGCTACCTCTATCAAGTCGGTGAAATCGTTTACATCACGTAGAGTGCTTTGCTGTATATCACGTAGAGTGCTTTGCGCTTGACGTTTCTCTCCGCCATTCTTTCCTCACAATCTACTACGCCCCTCGCAATCGTATCAAATTCTAGACTACGAGGTTCGACTTTGACCTATCTAATTTTCGATTTGAATAATAAGGGGCGTATCTTTATCCCAATTGCCGAGTCAACCCTGGTTGGGTTGGGAACACGTGACCGGAACTACAGACAGTGTGTTGTCGGAGCCAATCGAAGTGTTGCTCGTCGACGACAACCGAGACTGGTTGCAACTGGTAAAAAAGATGCTCGAACGCGAGGCGGTTCCGTTCTCGGTTCGAGTTGCACACAGTGCCACGGACGCACTGGATGTCCTCTCCGACGAAGTCGAGTGTGTCGTCAGCGACTACTATATGCCGGGGATGACGGGTATCGAACTGTTGAAAGCGGTTCGGGAGCGGCGGCGCGACCTCCCGTTTCTACTCTTTACCGGCGCCGGAAACGAAGGGCTTGCGAGCAAAGCCCTCGCCGCGGGCGCCGACGATTATGTCATCAAGGCGTACACCCGGGATAACACGACGACACTCGCCGCTCGCATTCGGACTGCGGTCGAAAAGTTCCGGGCTGAGAAAGCCCTTGCAGACAGCGAAGCCCGATACCGGACGCTCGTCGAGAACGTCCGCGACGCAATCTTCGTCACTCGCGACCAGCAGGTTGTCCTCGTGAATGAATCGGCGGTCACACTCAGCGGTTACGACAGAGAGACTCTCACAGGTACTGACCTCGCCGAGACGGTCGTTCATCCCGAGGATAGGCGTGCTGTTCGAACTGCACTGGAAGACGACACGCCACAGTCGCTCGAGGTTCGACTTCAGAGACACGACTCCGAGACACGCCACTGTCTTCTCGACATCGACTCGGTAGCCAATGAGGGACAGACTGGTGTCATCTGCGTCTTTCGGGACGTAACTGCGCAGGTCGAACACCAGCGTCAACTGCGAAGGGAACGCGACACGAAAGAGGCAATTCGCGAGATGCTCGTCAACCACTCCTCGCGGCAGAAAATCGCCGACGCCTTCTGTCGCTACGTCGGGTCCGAAGACGGGACGGTCTTTGCGTGGGTGGGCGAACGGACGACGTCTGGTTGTTTGACCCCGCTCGCTACTGTTGGTGACACAGACTACCTCGACAGCGCTGGTGTCCTCGACGCGGGGAGTGTCGACTCGGCGACGACCGAACCGAGTCTTCAGGCGTTTCGAACGGGGTCGACGGTCGCTTCGACAGTCACACCGGACGACGAATGGCACGATGCCGCCGAGACGTACGGCATCGACTCGGCAACTGCGCTGAGTCTTCGGTACGGTGGCGTCGATTACGGTGTACTCGGCGTCTATCGTTCGGGAACTGGCGACAGGTCCGACCGAGAGCACCAACGCCTCGAAGAACTCGCTGAGACGCTCGGCTACGCGTTGAGTACCGCTGAGAATCGAGAAGCACTGTTAGCCGACGAAGTCGCCCGAATCGACCTCACCGTCAACCACCGCGACTTGGGCTTGTTTGCCGTTTCCTCCCGACTCGGGCACGACGCCGAACTCGTCGTCCACACGGTCCTTCCGGGTGACGACCACGACAGGTACTTCGTTACATGTCGGGGAACGACGGCCGGCGCAGTCGCTGAGGCATGCGACACTATCGAAGAACTCGAGTCTCACGGCATTTCGGCAACCGACGACGGTATCCGGGCGCAACTGGACGTCGTTTCTTCATCGCTTGGCGTTGCCGTGGCGGATGCTGGCGGCATCGTCCAACAGATGAAATTCTCGAATGGGGAGGCGACAGTCGCTGTTGACCTTCCGAGACGGCGGCCGGCGACAGCGTTCGTCGAAGCACTCTCCGACCAGTTCGACGATGTCGTCGTCACAGCGTGCACGCATCACACAGTCGAAGACGATTTCGAAGCGACGGTGCTGTCGAGTCTCACCGACCGTCAGCGAGAGGCGCTCGAAGTCGCCTTCCACTCGGGGTACTTCGAGCGACCGAAACGAAGCAGTGCCGCCGACGTAGCGACGGCGATGAATGTGTCCCGATCGACATTTACGCAGCATCTCAGAGCAGCACAGCGGAAGGTTCTGGGGGAATTATACGAAAACAAGGAGAATACCTGACCCTTTAGGGTCAGGATGAATCCGACAATAGTCTATACCAACCACCACTCGATGGCACGTCAGGATATTCCACGCTCGGTCGTTGCTTTTAATACACTAATATCTATAAGTGCTTATGAACACAGCCCGATGCTGGAGACAACCCGCACATATCGAGCGAAAATCGTCAACCACTCTCAAGTAAGTGACGACCTCGATAACTGCGGGCACTCAGCATCCAAACTGTGGAACGTCGCCCGCTACCACGCCCAACAAGAATGGGACGATACCGGCGAGATTCCGTCCGAAGCCGACCTCAAGCGCGAATTAAAAGACCACGAACGATATAGTGACCTACATTCACAGTCAAGTCAGCGAGTTCTTGAAGAGCTTGCTGAGTCGTTCAACGGATGGTTCAAAAAGCGCAAGAACGGCGACACGGACGCGAACCCACCCGGATACCGCAAGCGAGGCGACGAACACCCACGCTCCACCGTGACGTGGAAGCAGAACGGCATCAAGCACGACTCCAAGCACAACCAACTCCGTCTGAGCAAGGGTTTCAACCTGAAGAACCATCGCTCGGACTTCATCCTCTGTGAGTACGAGACGCGACCGGACGTGACTGTGGAGAACATCCAACAGGTTCGAGCTGTGTGGAACGGCGACCGTTGGGAACTCCACCTCGTCTGCAAGGTTGAAATCCCCGTTGAGGACGCACCGGGCGACAACACCGCTGGCATCGACCTCGGTATCAGCAATTACCTCGCCATCGCCTACGACGATGGAGACGCCGAGTTGTATCCCGGCAACTCACTCAAGCAGGACAAGCACTACTTCACTCGTGACGAGTACGACACAGAGGGCGGCAACGGCCCGTCGAATCGTGCGCTTCGTTCCCGTCAGAAGTTGTCTCGGCGGAAAGACCACTTCCTGCACGCGCTTGCAAAGCACATCGTTGAGCAGTGCATCGACCACGAGGTTGGTCGAATCGCCATCGGTGACTTGAGCAAGATCCGTGAGGACGAGGACAGTGAGACTCGGAACTGGGGCAAACGTGGGAACAAGAAACTCCACGGGTGGGAGTTTGACCGTTTCACCACGTTACTCGAATACAAAGCCGAGGTACACGGTATCCTCGTTGACCGCACAAGCGAGCGAGACACGAGCAGGACGTGTTCGTGCTGTGGCCGAAAGCGTGACGCGAATCGTGTGGAGCGCGGATTGTACGTCTGTGAATCGTGCGGTGTGACGATGAACGCAGACATAAACGGCGCGGTAAACATGCGACGAAAGATAACTCAGAGTCCTCCAACGGAGGATATGAGTAACGGTCGTTTGGCACGGCCAGTAGCCTACCTGTTCAACCAAACCTCGGGGCGTTTCGCACCGAGCGAACAGGTGGGTTGCGAACCTTAATATCCCAACGCTCGGGATTCCCGCGTTGACGAGACCAATGGTCTCGTCCGCCCACCAGAACGCGAAGCGTTCTGGGGACGTCTTCAGGCGCGGGAGGATGTCAATCGAAAAGTAAGAGAGAAACGAATCATGGGGTACCCCCACCGTTGCTACGTTGTATTGACCCCCTTGTCGCGGGCAACGTATGCCACTCCGTCACTAGGTTTTCGGGGCGGTGCCGTATAATGGTGGTACCACGTTCATCCTCCCTCTATGTGTTGGCTATTATGAAGATCACCGCATCCGACTCCTTGCGAATTGGCTCGGATGACTGGTGTATCCATACCTCCCAACTATGTCAGAAAAAGTATTCAAACTCACCCGACGCCGCGCTCTCGGCGGACTGCTCACCATCGGTGCTGGCAGTGCAGCCACTGGTGTCGGGACGTTTGCCCTGTTCAGCGACACTGAATCGAGTACGGAAAACACACTGAGTGCAGGAACGTTGAGCCTCGCCGACGGAGCAGCATCGACGATGTTCTCTGTCACGAACCTCGCACCGACCGAAAAGACGAGTGTTTACTCGGTTATCCTCGAAAACGACGGGACGCTCGACGGGAGCCTCGACATCGACCTCTCTGTCACGGAAAACGACAGCGATGCGACGGCCGGTGACGACGGAAACGAGGACATCGAGGCAGCTGATTTCGCCAAAGCACTCAACGTCTTGACATTCACCGTCGGTGACACGGACGTTCTCGAGACTTCGTTCAATGGGTCGGCGACCGTCTGGGATATCGTTAACAGTTCCGGTCAATCCGACGACTCGTCGGTCCGAGACATCCCCCTCAATTCCGGGAACGAGAAGGAGTTCTCGTTCCAGGTCGAACTGCAGGATGTTGGCAACCCGTATCAAGCAGACGGCGTCGACATCACGTTCGACTTCGAACTGAACCAGAAAGACTCCCAGTAGCGAGCCTCCCATCTCACATCTCATCGTGTGGTACGCCGACCCGGCGCGCTCCGGTTCGGTTTCCCACCGATTGCCCGATGGCTGAGACGTAATCGATGAACTCACAGGACACTACACTTACGCTAACCCGCCGCCGTCTCCTCGGCGGCATTTTAACTATCGGTACCGGGAGCGCCGCTGCGGGCGCTGGGACCGTCTCCCTGTTTTCAGATACCGAAGAAGGAACCGGCACGGTCAGTGTCGGGACGCTTGATTTAGCCGTCGGCGAGGACGATAATGAATTAACGTTCCTCAAAGAAGCGAACGTCGCGCCGGGCGACAGCGGTACCTCGTCCGTGACGCTCCGCAATGCGGGGACACTCACCGGTTACCTCGATATCGAGGTTCTCGGTGTCACCAACGACGAAAACGGGCAGTCAGAACCCGAAGAGGGGAACGATTCGTCCGAGGACGATGGCGAACTGGCTGGCGTCCTCGAGGTTCGCGTCTCACTCGTCGACGAGGACGGGTCGAAAACGTACCTTTGCGGCGGTTCTTCATATACGAAACTCGGCTCACTATTCGAAGCCGACCAGACGTTCGACCTCGACCACGAACTGTCCGCAGGCGAAACGGTTGATTTCGTAATAGAGTGGCGCGTTCCGCAGGACGCTGGTAACGAAGTCACCTCCGATATCGCCGGTGTCGACCTTGCGTTCGTCCTTTCACAGACGAAAGACGAAGACGAGGATGTCGCCTGTGAGACCGACGAGGACGACGATGGAGACGATGGAGACGACGACGTCGAAAACGGTGATGGAACGGCACGCGACGCAATGGGTGGATGGGACTGGGCAACGCTCGCCCGGTACGGAAAGCCCACCGACCAGCAGGTAAACGGCAACTCGGAACCAGAGAACTACGAAGTCGCGGTGCTGAAACGCACCGGCGACGGAGGCGAAGCGCGCGTCCACAAGAACAACGCACACTGGCAACACGCATGGTCCAACGAGACCACCGAATGGTTCAGCGTCGATTTCAACGGGAGCCAGGTCGCGATGTCTATCGGCGACACCACCTATCCCGACAAAAACGGCAATCAGGTACAGGGTGTTGGCTCGGACGACGTTACTGCCGTGGGCGTCACCGCGACGGCCACCGCGAACGGGTCCAGCGTCACCCTCACCGACCTCACACTCACTGGCGGTGGCGACCCGGTGGAACTCGGCGACGTGAGTGTCGACGCGTCCGGGTCGTCGTACGTCACGCTCGACCGCGACATTTCGGACAACTTTACGCTTTCCGGGCGGGTCGAGTTCTCGTGGGATGCCACGAAACCAGTCGACCCCTCGGACCTCGAACTCCGCGTCGATGTTAAGACAGTCTCGGATAGCCGGGACGACGATGGAGACGAAGACGACAACGATGGGGGCGAAGACGACAACGATAACGAAGACGGAGGTGACTGACCCGTGAATCGGTCGACGCTCGTCACCGGTGCCCGCACGCTCGGTGGCATCACGCTCGTCGTCGCGGTTGCACTCGTCGTGCTGTTAGTTGCACCGCAGACTATCGGCGCGAAAGCGAGTTACGCCGTCCTCTCCGGGAGTATGTCTCCGACTATCGATGCGGGTGATGTCGTGGTCGTCCGTGACGTTGCTCCCGAGACTGTCTCTAAAGGAGACATCATCACCTACCGCGAGTCGGGCAGCTCAATCACCGACGAACGAACCGACCGCGTGACACACCGCGTCGTCGCCGTCGACCGGAGTGGTGACACTCCCGTTTTCCGAACGAAGGGCGACGCAAACGAGGAAGTAGATGCAGATCCGGTTCGAGCCAATGAACTGGTCGGGAAAGTCTGGTTCCACGTCCCCTACCTCGGGTACTTTTCGCAGTTCTCCCAGTCCCGACTGGGCCTCATCCTGTTCGTCATCCTCCCGGGTGTCCTCCTCGTCGTCTCCGAGATATACTCGCTGTACACTGACGCGCTCGTCGACCCCGGAGAAGTCGATACCGATAGCGCCGACGGGGAGTCAGACGACGCTTTAACTCCGGAACACACCGGCGTCAAACTGGTAGAACGCATCGGAACCGTGGCACACGGGACAGAACCAAGTCACACTGACGGCGGAGTCGAGTGGTCCGACGACCCGCAGGTCTCGTCAGAGACGGTCGAGGACAGGGCGGACGCAACCACCGCGCCCGGTGAGAGAGATGGGTGACGGCAATGACTCTGGCGTGAACGCGCCGCCCGACGACGGAACTGGCGGGCGGAGTGAGATTCCCGGAGGGTCGGACCTGAAGTCCGGTCGCGTCAGGCAACTCACTGGCGATTCCGGATACGAGTACGCCGAAATCGACGATGGTGACCTGTCGCGTGGGGACCGCGTGCTCGTCCTTCCCGGCGAGCGACTCCCGGTGCGCGGTATCGTCCGCGACGTACTTCGCTGGGATTCGGAGACGGACTCGTTCGTCGAAGTGTCCGACGAACGTGCAACCGTCGTGGCCGACTCGAACGTCGGCGACTCCGCGGACGAGGAGACAGAACGTGCTGTTGCTGACTCGACGAACGCGGAGACAGCACGGGTTGCTGTCGGCGACAGTGTCGATACGCGGACCCGACTGACCGAGTTGATTCTCGTCGTCGAGTACCGACCGCGATGGATGCTGACCGGCCTTCTCTCTTCCGGGGTCGGTGCGCTCACTGCGCAGTTCTCCCAGCCAACGGTTAGAATCCTGTTTGTGCTGGTCGTCTTGGCTGCCGTTCTATTCGGGACGGGTATTGGGTCATCAGGAATACTCGCGGACCTCTTCGATGGCGGAACTCCCGATGCCGTGGGGAACACTGAGACGCCCCTCCCACCGACGGTGACCGTGACGCCCCCGCCGACGGACAATTCGGAGGGTGGTTCGATACCCACAAGACGCGGGACGGGGACTCCGACTCCAGAGACGTCAGTATCGACCGGTGGTGGTTCGGGTTCCGGACCGGATTCGGATTCGGACTCGGATTCGGACTCCGAGTCAGAAACGGATACTGGGTCAACGCCGACTCCGACAACCGCGCCGCCAACGACGACTCAAACAACCACAACCACTGCGACGCCTTCGGATGGCGGAGATGATGGTGAGAGTGGCGGAGATGATGGTGGCGACAGCGGTGGTGGAGACACTACAACCGCGACGCCTACCTCGACACCTTCGTCGCCGACCACCACCGAACCACCAACGACCACGGAGCCGGTTTCCCCACAACTGACACTCGCGGCTGCGGACCCTCCGACGGTCAAGAGTTCAGACGGGACTGTCGGAACGCTCCGAGGAACCGTCACTGGCAGTCTCTCGTGGACAAGCGATATCGACAGCGTCGTCCTCGTCGTCAACACGTGGGCACCCGAGAAGGGCTGGACAGAACAGCGGCGCGTGACGCTCCATCAACAGGCCCCCATCGACATTGAGACTGCACTTGGTGGGGATATCACGTACGCAAACAGCACTCGCGCATCTGCGTTCGCTAACCCGAACGAGGGGACAACGGCCACGAAAACCGGATACGTGTCGGTGACAGCGGTCTTCTTCCGCGGGTCGACGGAAGTCGCCCGAACGGAAGAGACGGCCGAGTTCGATGTCACTGTCGAGAACACCGGGTCCAACGGTTCGGAGGGTGTCGATTTAGAGATGGGGAACGGTGGCGCGGGTGTGTCGCTGCTAAACGCTTCGTCGGTGGTTCCGGGGTCGACAGGGAACTCGACGGGGACACTCTCGAATACGGGGAGCCAAGACGGCGTGCTACTCCTTCAGTCGATGGAGGCGAAGTCCGCGGAAAATGGCATCACGGAGCCCGAATCCGACGTTGACAACACGACCGGTGCCGAGATGGGCGAACTCCACGAGGCGCTGGATATTCGTATACGAACCGTCCGCTCCGACGGGACCGAATCCTACGTCGTCGGGAACAACACGAACTATCGAGCGTTCACGTCCGTTGCGAACGAGTCGGTGTCGATGGCCGAACTCGCAGCGGGCGAATCAGTCTCGTTCGTCGTCGAGTGGCGCATCAGGGCCGAAGCTGGCAACGAGATTCAGACGGATAGCGTCACCATCGACTTCGTCTTCACGCTCGAACAAGCGCCCGACTCATAAACAGCCTCTCTGTGAGCGATTTCGCCTCACCCCACGAAGAGTCTGAAGTTGAACGCCGTCGCGAACGCGCCAATAACCGAGAGAACGATTGGCGGCAGGTAGTAGAGCACCGAGTCTTCTTTTTGCGCCCCGTAGAGGCTCACCCCGATACAGATGAAGAACGTAGCCATTTTCGGGAAGATAAGCCCTAACTGTCCGAACTGCTCGGTGGAGGCTCTGAGGAAGGCGTTCGCCTCGGCGAAGCGCTGTTGGAAGTAGAGCAACGTGATGGTGGTGACGATATCACCGACCCCGTAGGTGGCGAGCGCGATGAGCCAGAGAAGCGAGAACTCGCGCCCCTCGAACGGGGTGTCTTCGAGCGTCAGATAGCGAGAAAGGCCCATAGATGGCATTCGTAGCGACTTGATATGAATTGTCCGGGAGTCTGACCATCGAGGAGCGGCCGTTAGACTGGACGATGCTGTTCAGACCGGACGACACTGTTCAAATCAGACGACGGACTTCAGACCTGAAGACGGATACTCTCGGAACCGAAGTGCGACCCACTCAGTTCGTAGACTGGATGGTGGAGACGAGGATGTCGTACCACGCCTCGACTTCGGCGAGTATCGATTCGCTGGCGAGGACGGCGAATCCGAGGAAGATAATCACGAAGCCGGTGAAGGTAGACGCCGAGATGGACTCTCCGAGGAGGGCCGCCCCCCCGAGCGTGGCGACGATTGGAACCGCGTAGAACACGAGGTTCCCATGAATCGGTCCAACTTCGTCGAGGAGGCCGAAGTAGGCGATGTACGCCACCGCTCCGGCGAAGATTCCGACGTACCCGAGCGCTGCGATTGCGCTCGGCGTCCACGCGACCATCGCCATGGACTCGCCCGAGGCGAGGCTGAGGGAGTGAGTGAGCGCAGCACTCACCGGGAGCGCCCACGCCGTCCGGACGGTACTCGAAATCGAGGTCTCCGCCCAGCGGATGATGACCGTCCCGAGAGCGCCGATGGCGGCACCGAGGAAGACGACGCCTTTCCACGCGGCATCCCCTCCGAGGAGGTTCGACGGGTCGACCTGCACGACGAGTGCAACGCCGACCAGTCCGATGAGCATCCCAACAGCGCCGCGGGCCGAGAGGCGCTCGTTCGCCAGGAAGACCATCGCAAATACGGGCGTCAAAATCGGGTTGAGACTGAAGATAATCGAGCCAACGCCGCTCGAGACGTACTGCTGGCCGACGAACAGCAGAGCGTTAGACAGGCCGATTACGAAGACGCCAGTCGCGAGGATGCCCACAACGTCGCCGAACGACCTCGGACGAAGTTCATCACGCGGCGTGGTCGCGGCAACGAAGCCGAGCAATGCGACTGCTGCGATGTCGAACCGCAACGCGACGAACAACAGCGGAGGAAAGAACTCCAGCCCCGCTTTCGCTGCGACGAACGTACCACCGAAAAACACACTCGCAACTGTGAACAACGCGAGTGTCCGGCGCGTCCCCGTCAGGAAGCTGCTTCCCTTCATTCAGATTCCGCACCCCACTGGAGCCAGAGAGACGAAAACTGCGATAGTGAACTCATACTTCTCTGTACGAGGTGGACCTACTTACATTGATTCAGAAATAATGTCATAGTAAGAAACCTGCGGTGAAGGGTGACGTGGATTCACGGTGTGAAAGGATTTCGCGACTCGAAAGCAGTAAACCGCTCGCGCTCGGAACATAAAGTATGGAATCGGCGCTAGAGGAGATAGAATTTCTCGCACTCTCACCGAACCGGGTGGAGGCCCTCAGACATCTCACGGAAGCGCCTCGCACGCGGCGCGAACTCGTCGAACTTACTGGGGCGTCACAGCCGACGCTGGGGAGGATTCTGCACGACTTCGAGGAGCGTGCGTGGATTGAACGCGAAGACGGGGCGTACCGGGCGACTGTAACGGGAACCCTCGTTTCGCGGGGGTTCAGCGAGTTGGTCGAGATTTTCAATACCGACCTCGAACTTCGGCCGATTGTGCGGTGGTTGCCTGCGGACGCGATTACGTTCGACCTCGAACACTTGACTGCAGCGACGATAACAAAACCGAGTCGCGTGCGGCCGAATGCGCCGGTCAAGCGCGTTCTCAATCTCCTTCGCACTGCCACCGAAGTACGGGTCGTCTCGTACGCGTTCAACGAGCAGAGCCTCGAGGTTATTTCGGAGCGGACTGCCTCGGGCGACCAGCAGTTCGAGGGCGTCTTCCCGGCCGCTGCAATCGACGCGCTGGCCGACGATTCGCAACTTCGCGACCAACTCCGGGACCTCCTCACCGCCGATGGTGCGACGGTTCGAATCGCCGACGGGTCGATTCCGGTGGCCGCGACGATTGCCGACTCGGTCGTCCATCTCTTCCTCCGCGACGACAATGGCATCCTCCAAGCGTCGGTGGACGTTGATGAACCAGAGGTTCACGCGTGGGCGGAGAACCTCTTTTCTCAGTACTGGGACGACGCAACACCACTCACAATCGACCAACTCTAATCTCTCCTCTCCTCTCCTCTCCTCTCCTCTCCGCTGCAGGGAAAATGGATGGACGGGATGGGGTACCCCGACGGGAGCAGAGACGGGTACGGCAGTTTCGCCGCCGCTGTTACCGCCGGAAGTAGGTCATTGGACCGTCCGGTTCCTCGACCCAGCACTTCTTGGTGAATCCGTAGTCCTGGATGACTGCAAACGCTTGGTGGGCCTCGTTGCGATTCGGACACGTGACGAGTTCCCGACCGCCGGCTTCGACGGCCCACCCACCACCGGTCCGGGTCACAGCTAGGTTGTCGGCATCGAAGGTGACACCACTCTCGTTAGGCATCGGTCCCTCTGGGGCCGCACCATCAACCAGGAAGTACTGCATCGAGGCGTAGGGTCGGCCGACCAAGCAATGGTGGTCAAAGCCGTAGTGATCGAAAATCTTCTTCGCTCGCTCGATGACCCATTCGTCATCATCTTGGAGTATCAGGCTGTCATCGTCCCGAAGCGTGGCCCCGCCGTCGTAGGACTCGACGGTGAGCGAATCAGAATCTATCGAGAGGCAGTCTTCGCTGTCGGACCGGGCCAGAAGGTACTCTCGCTGCTTCCAGGTAATCGACATCTGCTCTTTGATGTTGCCACCCCAGCGTCGATGGGTGGGAGCGAACTCGACGTAGTTGATGCCTATCATCCCCGTTCCCCAGGCATTGTGAACGAACACGTCATCAGCGCGGTCGCCTTGGAAGTCACGGTTCTCCCTCACGGGGTCGGGACCACGCGGATGGAAATCACCAATCGTGATGTGGTTTCCACCGTCGGTCCACTCAATTTGGCCACCGTTCTTGTGGTGGCGAACCTTCATCGCACCGTTCTCCCAGGTGAGTATCGACAGCCGCGTGTCCGAACCGGACCCGGAGACGTGCAACACTCCGTCTCGGGGTGGACGCTCGCTGAGGTCCGAATCCGACGACCAGACTGGGTTCGGGAGGAAGCGTCCGGCGTAGGACTCATCGGTCGCCTTCAGGTCGATTGCTGGCCCGTTGCCCATGTTCTGGACATCGTCGTCGCGAATCCACAGCAGAGTGAACTCGCCGTTCTTCCACTTCATCACGCCAGCCCAGTTGTCCGACCGGATGTAGATTTCATCCTTGCCGTCGCCGTCGAAGTCGCCAATGACGTGTTCGTCGTCCGCGCCGAGATTCCATTCGTCGACCCTCCCCGAGGTGAGATACTCACATCGCATCTCCTCGGCGGTGTCGTCCCACTGGAGCAGTCCGATCCAGTCGTTGCTTCGGACGACCACCTCGTCGTGTTCGGTCTGGCTGAACCGACCCACGTACTCCTTGTCTTGCGCTCGCAGGTCCCATTCGCCGATTCGGTCGTGTTGGATCGAGCGCAGCGTAAGGTCCCCATTTTCGAGAGCAACCACCCCTGCCCAATCGTTCGACCGGACGTAGATTTCGTCTTTGCCGTCGCCGTCGAGGTCACCGACAACCTCGCGGTCCTGCGGCCGCAGGTTCCACTCGCCAATCCGGTCGTTCGTGAGCGTTCGCGTGATGAATTCTCTACCACCCCATTCGATGACGCCCGCCCTGTTGTCCGACCGGATGTAGATTTCATCTCTGCCGTCGCCGTCGAGGTCACCGACAACCTCGCGGTCCTGCGGCCGTAGGTTCCACTCGTCAATCTGGTCGTCGTGGCGATGGACGGCAAACCACTGCGAGTCGTGGGTCTGCAGAAGGGCCGCACGGTCGTCGTCGCGGATGAATATCTCCTCTGGTTTCGTCGTGTCCGCAGACGTGAACCGTCCCGCGAGGGTCCGGTCGTTCGTCTCGGGTTCTCGGAGTCGAAGCCCGGCGGTGTCCCCGCCCCTGAACGTCTGAATCGATGCGAGCGTGACGGGTGGCGCGTCGAAATCTTCGTCGAAGTTGAGGCGGCTCCATTGGTCGTCGATGGAGGCGCGACCGGCGAGGTGTGTCCCTCCCGGACCCGCATCGAGAGCCACGTAGCCGATGTCCTCGGTCCTATGGAGGTCGTTGTTGGCTTCTTCCTCTTGGAGTCGCACGTCGAATCCGTCGGAGACGACATTCCGATGGCGGGTCACAATCGCCTGTTCACCCTCGTGGGTCTGGCTTCGACTGACGACGATAGGATTGTCGACGGTCTCGTCGAACGACACCGTCTTCCAGTTATGGTCCGTCTCGACGACCCCCGCTTCAAGCGTCGTTCCACCTGCCAGTCGATGAGTACCGCTCTCGAAGACGGCGTATTCGATTTCTTCTTCGGTGTGGGCTTGGTTGTCGTAGTCCCACTCTTCGATTTGTACCTCGAATGAGTCTGAACTGACCCGGCGGACACGCGCGTGTGCGGGGTCACTCCCCTCATAAGAGGTGAGTTGGGCCACCACGACTGGGTACAAATAGTCGCCGTCGAGGTGGACAGTGTGCCACTGGGAGTCTCCAGACTGACGGGTCGACAGGACGCCCGTTTCACCGATGGCCACGCCCGTCGCGTCCAGGATAGTCCCCCGCTGGAAAGCCAAGAAGCCAACCTCTTCCGTCACGTGACCCGTTTCGGAGTCATCCGATGTTTCCTCTTCAATTTGAATCTCGGGTTCGGCTGGACTAGTGTGCCACACTCGTTCGAGTGGTGCGCCCCAAATGCCGAGTTCGAAGGTCACCTCACCGTCGACGATGCGAACGTTCTGGATTCGAAGCCCAGATGGCCGACCGCCGTAGAAGTCGCTCTCCGGCATCGTGTCGGGAGTGAACGCGTCGTTGTCGGGCTGGGGGTAGAAGATGTCGGTCGCGTCGCTTCCTCCTTTACGGCTCGTCGTTCCTTTGTCGGACGCTCCAGCATACTCTGGGTCGAAGTAGGGGGCGTCCCGAAGCAGCCAGTTGTGGGGGATGCCGAGTCTGTCGTTGATGTGGGTGACCAACAGCCCTTCGTCCGTGAGGTCACCGTCTGGTCGCCACGCCTCCGACCCCGTGCTCTTGCGGTATTCGAGGACGAAATACTCGTGGGGGTTGTTCTCCGGGTCCGGGACGACCTTGTACGCCTCACCGGTTGTGGTGTACGGTTTGAGACTGAGTGTCCGCGTCGATACACTCGGTCCCTCGATTACCTCCTTGAACTCCAACCAGCCAACGCGTTCTTTGTGGACGCTCGACGCCTCCGACATGTTCCCCGACCCACCTGCGTTACCGAGAATGTCCCAGAACAGCGTCGAGCCTTGTGGTCCGTACAGGTCGCCGAACTCCAGGAAGTTGTGGGCGTATTCGTGTGAGAGGACCCGCCAGCTACCGTCGTACCGAACGTGAAGCCGGTCACCAATTCGGTAGGTCTTTCCATCGACAGTGCGAGTGAAGCCGCCGTAGTTCGCGTGCGCACCGTGGCCGTAATTTTGGACCAGAAACACGGACGGAATCCATCGGTCGCCATCCTTCGTCAATTCGCCAGCGGCCTTCCAGATGCGCTCGGCGTTGGCGTCGAGACATCGGTTAATGAGTTGATGCCAGTTCCCCGGGTCAATGTTGCTCCCAGTCAGCGTCGGTATCAGCGGGTCACCCGCGTCGTCGCGCGGTGTGTCGATGCCGAAAGCGAGATTTCCGTAGGACACCGCGCGGTAGTACTCGCCCATGAACTCCGAGACATCCGCTGAAGATGGACCCTCTTTCTCGTTGAGCCATCCGGAAACGTCCTGAGGGTTTGTTTGTGAGTAGCCGCCAGGCTGGTTGGCCGGCGAGAGGTTGAAAAAGAGTGCGACCGAGTTCCACTCGGGGTCTAGTGACCCAGACAGTGGTATTGTCGTCTCAGAAATGCTGTCCGCTGATACACCACTCGGGAGTGGGAGCGAATCGAGGAATTCGATTCGGTCGGTCGGCTTGCGCCTTGGGTCCAAGGTCGGTGTTTCCGGGTCTACACACGGCTCCGGAAATGCGTCTCCGTCCCCAGTTCGTTCGAGCTGTTCACCACTTTCGCCACTATATCGTTCACTGTCTGACATGAGCCTCATGTTACCGTCAGACATACTTAAAAATACTTACCAGTTCAGCTTGGTACCCGTCTGGGCTTCGATTGTCGCTATCAAGTGTGTTATCGAGTTCAAGTGATTTGAAGGTGGAACCTGGCTGAGATTCTGTTCAGACTCGCAGCGAGAATCATCGAAACGGTAGCATCAGTCGTTTCTACGTTTTTCCCATCACCTTCCGCATTCAACGGAAGGTAGGATTGCTCCAACGAGAAGTCACAGTGGATCTGCGAACTGGCCCTTGGGCCTCTCAACTCGAAGCCTGTTAGATTATAGGTGTAGAGTATAGCTATACTCAATAGTTTGGAAGAATAGATGTATCATATTCATTACTCATGTGGGTAGAATATACCTAGATGGAATGACGTGAAAGACTCAAAACCGACATTCGATGCCAAATCATTGTTTTCATTGTCACACAATTCAAATAATCAAACAACCTCGAGGTACGCGTCTATCGAGGCGCTGGCGGACGACTCGCAGCTTCGGAAAATGGAGCCGATGTATTCACTCGTCAATACAGTTATATCTATATACACTAAATTCAGTATATCGTGAATTTAGAAAACCAAAAGCAAACGGCTGAGAGGGACCCCGCGGAAACACCACGAAGTGGGGTCCTTGGTGCGTGGGACCGACTCGTTGGCCCGGGTGCGACCACGGCCGAACAGTCTCTTGTGCTGTCGTATGGACTCTTGTTCACCGTGGGTGTTCTCGGATACGCGAATCTTCGGTCGCTGGGGTGGACACCGCTCCAACAAGTACTCGTCGCGTTTCTCGCGCTCGATATCGCTGGCGGCATCGTCGCCAACACAACCGCTAGCGGTACGCGATGGTGGCACCGCCCCGGACAGCGACCCCACGACCATTTCGGATTCGTGGCACTTCACCTGTACCCGTTTGCGCTCGCGTTGCTCTTCGAGTCGGCTTCGTGGACTGAGGCCACACTCGTTTACGGCTACCTGCTCGTGGGTTCGGCGTTCGTTCTTCTGAGTCCCCGCTCTCTCCGCCGTCCCATCGCGATGCTGAGTACGTCCCTCGGAATCCTCGTCGCGGTAACTGTCGTCTCTCTCGGACCCGGACTGGAGTGGTTCGTCCCGTTTCTGTACATCAAACTGCTGGGTGGACACCTCGCATCCGAGTAATCGGACGCGTCTCATCTGACGACGAACGATGCACGGAGGCAGTGTTATGCTTCGTCGGCACCCACGTTGCGGGCCGCTACCTCTTCGAGTACATCGAGGAATTCCTCTTTCGAGGCGTTGGTGAAGAACAAGAGCGCTTTTTCGGCTTGGTCGTAGAAGTCTTCGAGGGCGTCGATTCGCTCCCGGGCCTGCACCGTCTGTTCGGTTTTCGGCGCGTCGTCGAGGGTCGTGTGTACTGTTTCGAGCGCGCGCGTCATGATTCGAATCTCGCGACGCCCCTGCTGTTCGAGAAACTCTTGCAGGACGGTCCAGAAGTCCGGTTCTGCCTCGAAGTAGACTCGCCGCCCTTCCCCCGGCCCGGATTGTCGTCGGACGAGATGATACGGTTCGAGTGTCGACATGGCGTTGCTCACCGTGGATTTCGCATAGCCGGACTCCTCGACCAGTTCGTCGAGGGACAGTGGCTCTCCGACGAAGTAGAGTAGCCCGTAGATATGGCCGTAGCTCCGGTTGATTCCGTACATCTCGGCCGTTCGGGCCATCGCCTCGGCGACTTCTGCCTTGGCGTCTTCGTACGCACCTTCGGTCATCGTTCACCAGTAGGGGTGAAACAGTAATATGGTATCGACACGAGATTCACTATGTGGTGAATATGGAAAATAATCCGGAAAACATCGCTCACCAGCCGTGTCTTTGGGGCGGGTGTCTCGTGTGACTCGCGTTCTGGTAGCAGGGGCGACAGGGTACCTCGGCCGTCACGCTGTCGTAGAATTCAGTCGACGCGGCTACTCCGTCCGGGCGCTCTCTCGGCCAGAGTCTACCGAAAAGCTCTCCCACACGGGACAATTCCGTGAGCCGCCGGTTTGCGAAAGCGTTGACGACCTCTTCGTCGGGACGGTAACCGACCCACAGACGCTGACGGGTCTGTGTGACGGTATCGACATCGTGTTCTCTTCGCTCGGCGTGACTCGTCAGCAAGCGAGTCCGTGGGCGGTCGATTACGAAGCGAACCGAACGATTCTCGACCTCGCAATCGAGTCGGATGTCGAACAGTTCGTCTTCGTCTCCGTGTACATGCCGTCCCTCTGGGGAAAACTCATCGAACCGCGTGAGCGATTCGTCGAGAAGCTACACGCTTCCGAGATAGAACACACCGTCGTCCGGCCGACCGGATACTATTCCGACATGACTGAATTTTTCGAGATGGCTCGCAGAGGGCGTGTCTTCCTCGTCGGCGACGGAAACGCACGAATCAATCCGGTTCACGGGGCCGACTTGGCCAAGGCGTGTGTCGATGCGATTGATGACGCCCGGACCGAATTCGCCGTCGGTGGGCCTGAAGTCTTCACCTACAACGAGATTGCCAACCTTGCGTTTCGTACTCTCGACGAGTCGGCTTCGGTGACGTACCTCCCGAAATGGTTCGTCGATGGCCTTCTCACCATCCTTCGGCCGTTCGATAACCGCACTGCCGCGTTCGCCGAAGCCGTTTCGGACATCCTCACGACGGATGTCGTCGCGCCGAAGGCTGGAACGCACTCGTTGTCCGAGCTGTACTCCGAACTTGCTCAGAGAACTGGTAGTCGGTAGGTGGCTCAGTCGGATTCGACGACAGTGAGCTTGACCTGATGAACGCCTTTCAGCGGCCGAATGCGTGAGAGGAGTTCCTCGATTCGTTCCCCCGATCCATCGATTGCGAGTGACTCTAGACAGAGGTGGTCGCTGAGGTGGATGTGCTGAACTGCGATAATCGTCTCAGTAAACTCGTGCTGCAACGAGGTCATCTCGCTGCCGACGTCGCTGTGGTCGTGTTCGTAGAGTACGACGACTGTCCCGCGTAACGTCCCGTTCAAATCGCGCTGTTCCTGCACTTCGGTCACAAACGCTCGAAGCGCATCACGTGTCGCCTCTGAGCGACTCGCATACCCGCCGATATCGACGACATCGTCGACCGCAGCGAGGAGAGACGAGTCTAAAGTCACGCTCATTCGTTCGAGTTCATCGCTCATATCTTCGCTATCGGTAGTTCCACGTTATTTACCCAGCGCACTCGGTTCGACTCCCAGTACAACGTACGTGGTTCTCCCCGAGTATTACGATTCGCATCAAAAGTATTATTCTCGGGCTGTGGTACTACCGTGATGCTATGCACACACCGGATGGGTTCTTACACCCGTGGATGGCCACGGCATTTCTCGTCGTAAGTACCTCTGTACTTGCTTTTGCCGCCAGTCGTGCCCGAACATCGCTTTCACCGTATCGTATCCAACTCTTCGGCATCGTCGCTGCCTCTGTCTTCGCCGCACAGATGCTCAACTGGCCGATTCCGGGTGGGACGAGCGCCCACTTCGTCGGTGGCGCGTTCGCCGCAATCGTTCTCGGCCCACACCTCGGTGCGCTTGCCGTCGCGCTCGCGGTTACTGTGCAAGCGCTCGTCTTTGGTGATGGTGGGGCACTCGCACTCGGCGCGAACGTCTGGAACATGGCCATCGTCGAGGCGTACGTCGGCTATGCGGTCTACACGACGCTCGCCAACCGGAACGAAGTTCTCGCGACTGTGGCCGGTGGTTGGGTCGGTATCACCGCCGCCGCAGCGTCTGCGGGACTCCAACTCGCCGTCTCACCAGCCTTCAGTGGAAGTGCGCTTAGCGTACTCATCGTGATGACTGTCGGCCACTTCGCGCTTGGTATCGGCGAAGGCGTTCTCACGCTCGTCGGGACCCGGCTGCTCTCCCGTGCCGGCGCTGCGCAGCCCTCCCACTCGTCTGAGGGTGTCGGCGCATGAGTGCTGGAAACGCTGCTCGCGATGGGTGGCAACAGCGGTCACTTATCGGTCTCGGTTCGCTCGTCGTCCTCGCGCCGGTGTTCGGGTGGGCGGCGTCCCAGACTGGATACGCCGAACCGATGGACAACGCGGCCGAACTAGCAGGTGCTGCATCGCAGGCGGTGCCGACCAGCGTGAGTCTGCTCCCCGGTTACACACTTCCCGGACTCGGGCCCCATGTTGGTACGTTCGCCGCTGCGTTGCTCGGGACACTCTTGACGCTTCTCCTCGCGCTCGCATTCGGTCGTACGTTAGCGCGTCTGTCGTAAGCGACACTCTGTTTTTAGCGTCCGACTGATTCGATGTGACTCTTCCGCAGTTAATGTTTTTCGACAATCAGGACCATCATCTTTATTACTTGAGACTTTGTTTTATGTACTTAGTAAATGTGTGAATCGAAAGATGCTGGTGTCGTTCCTCCTTTCGAGTCGACTCTGCTGAGTACTCTCCGGAAGAGAAGAAACCGCTGTCTCGCCGAAGTAGTCCGCCAACCAACTCATTCGTGAGACAATGATTCGACTGCTCAAACTCAAACAACGGATTGGTCGCGTCCGAAACCGACTCGGTCCGCTCTTTCCCATCCTCCTCACCGCTTTGATAGTCGCGCTCCTCCTTTGGGGCACGAGTCATATCCTTGGTCTCTTTGACGTCGTTCCCGCGGTCACTATCACCGGGCTCTTCAGCGGGAAGGCACTCTGGGTCCTCGGTCCTCGGTACATCGTGTTCATCGTCTCGTTCGTCTTCGGTGTCCTCCTCGGAACGTGGTACTTCGCGTACCGTCCGAACCGAGAGACTGTCCACGAGCACTGGGCGCGCGTTCCGACGTGGGTTCAGGCGACGACACTCGGGCTTGGTGGTGCTATTCTCGTGGCACTTTGTCTGCTCGTCGTCCGTATCTACTGGACTCTCACTGACCTCACCGTCTTGGCCGCGTTCCTCCTCTCGTGGCCGCTCGTGACCGGTGCTGTTATTCTCTCGACCCGCAGCATCGAGGACGATTGCCCTCGGTCCACCTCGATTAAAATCGGGTATATGCACGCGAGAGGCTTAGAAAGTCGGACGATGGCGATTGTCGTCGGCTCGCTGTTTGCGGTCGTTGGTGGGTTCGTGACGTGGGCTGTCACCATCCGCACTACTGACTGGGATGCTGCACTCTTGGCAACGGCCGTTGCGGTCGTCCTGTGGGCACTCGTCACCCTGGTCGTCTACAACCGCTACGAGGCGCTAACGTCTGAAATGGATGGTCTGACTATCATCAATGTCAACCGCCCCGACACGCGAACAGCGTGGGAGCTGGCGATTAAGAACGAGTCGAACACGACTATCGACCTCTCGTTCGCCAGAATCCGCGATACGAAGTTCGACCTGTACCAGTTCGGTGTCGACACGGACCTCGGGCCCGGTGCAATCTGTACGTTCAACGCCCCAGAAGAGTTCCAGTTAGCACCGAACGACGATTCGTGGGAACTCCCGCTCGGATACACGCTCAAGCAAGGGTCGCAGACACCGGTCATCTTGACGCAGACTGGAGAGATATATGCGCTGCAACGAGACGGCCTCGAGGCCGAGGGAGAACCGCAGACATACGCCGACACGAGTGATTCGGGCGTGGCCGAGACGAGCCAGAACACGAGTTCGTCGGGACAGTCTCGCGGAACGACCCCCTCTACGCAGGATTAACCGACTGCAGTCGGTTTTCGCACTTGTCGCGAGCGGTTCGACCGCACACCCCCGTTTGCGACAAGAGGTACGAAAGAACTGATTTCCTACCAACAGATACGTAAACTAACAACTCGTGATGGCACTTAGCAATGAAACGCGCCACCGGGCGCGGGAGTTCGACAGACCGGGACACTAACAGCGACGCGTAACCATGACTCGAGAATCTTCACATCTCACGCTCGAACCGACTTGTCGCAACGTCGGCACGCTCTCCGATACAGAGTCGCTTGACGCGGTACCCGCCACTGGTACGGCGCTCACGTCGACACGTGACCTCACGCAGCGACTCAGTTCGATTACGACGCTCGACGCGTCACGTCTCGGCGGGTCGTTCGCCCAACGAATTATCCACAAACGGGGCGTTGCTTCCCTCGTCTACCGTTCGCTGCAGCGCGTCGTCCAGCAACAGACGCCGGAACGTGAGGGTCTCACGGACGACGTTTACGATATCTCGTATCCTTCTCTCGAAGGGACCCACCCGAATTTCGATTCTGAACCACCCGAATTGGTGTTTTCCGACAGTACCTCCTCTCGACGTGATGGCGCTCGACAAACGACGCGAGTCAATCCCGCTGCACCCCGACGAACGATACGAACCAACCTCGCTGGACCTTCTTTCAGTCGGGAACTGAACGCCTCACGGCCCCAAACGAGCGTTGTCTCGGGGAAGTCTGACTCAGACGGAATACAGGAAATTTCGGCCTCTGGCGTACGGGACGTTTCAGCCACTGGAGCACAGAATGTTTTGACTACAGGGGTGGATGTTCAGACCCGTGGTCAGAGCCACGCTGACCCCACCGCAACTGCTGTTTCGAGACACTCCAACGACGGTCCGAAAGAACGCACCCGAACACTTCGGACTGCTTCTTCCCCGCAAACGACGCGTGTCGGCGACACCGACTCTGTTGCGGGTCGCCAACCGAATGCGTCACAACCGGGGACACAAATCGACTCACGACCGGAGACGAGCACCGCCTCACGACCGGTTCAGACGACTGGAGCGGTGGATACTCAACGCCCCGAATCTCGGCACTGGACTGACAGGACAGACGACGATTCGACGACAACTGCGCCGACAGTCGATGATACCATCGAGACTCGTGAGACCCATCCGACTACTCCACCGAGTGTTGCCTCGGAACGCTCAAACAACGAGCAGGTGAGCGCCCGTGTAGCACGCAACCAGCCACGGATGGGCCGTCCTGAGAGCTCTCTTCGGGCGACGCGTCAGCAATTCCGCCGTATAACTCGGCGCGCGGCGGGCACGCAAACTATCCTTGCGAACCGAGAATTGACCACACCCATTGCGAACCGAGAATTGACCACACCCATTGCGAACCGAGAATTGACCACACCCGGCAAGCGAAAACAGACCGCACCTGGTAATCAAGAATCGACCGCAGTTGGTGACCACGAACCTTCTGCGGCGGGTAGACGGACCGCATTCTCTGAGAGGACCACCCCAGAGTCTCCCATTCCCGACACGTACGCTGGCGTCAATAGAGGCAGTCGTCGGAAAGCTACGCTGCGAGAGCCAGTCGATACATCTGACTCACTTTCTGGACGCCATTCGGGGCGTTCTACACTGTCTCCGTCCGAAAGCGACGACAGCGAACCTATCCAGCCGACGGGGGACAGAAGACAACACCTCGTGGATAGAGCCCACGACCCCGGGAACCTGCAGGCGTCGACATCTGATTCGTTCGAGACTGGACAGGGTCGAGCTCCCCGATTCGATTCGCCCGAACCGACGGCCAACCGTGCGACTCTCGGCGACAGACTGAGACACCGCTCGACAGGCCAGTTTCCGAACCGGGTGCAACCATCTCCACGGGTGCCTTCCTCGACTACTTCGACCTGGGTACAGGACTCTTCGGTACCATCGTCGGGCACGACAGATGGACGACCCAGCGCCCAGTCACTCTCACGCGCGTCAACGTCACAGGCTGGTGCACTGCCAGAATCGAGTGCTTCGCTCCGCGTGACCGCATCGACAATTCCGGGACCGGACGTTGTCCCTCTGGTGAACGGCGTGGAACCGGTCCTGCCTTCGGGGTACGAGGTGTCTCGGCGCTCGACTGATTCTACCCGGGCACTCTCACGCAACGACCCGAAGCAGTCTTCTGCGGATTTGTCGACGACCACGGCCGGTTCATCTCGACCGGTCTGGACCTCGCACGACACCCCATCGCTTCACCCATCCGTGGGGATTGCACAGATACCAGTTCTCGGTCGTTCGGGCCGTCGGAAGGCGGGAACGAAACGGGTGTTTGAGGCTCAGCACTCTCCCCACGGGTCCACGACGACGCGGATGCGCGTTGCCCACTCCGGGAAGACGACGACAACCGCAGGTACTTCACCCACTACAGTTCGTGGCCCATCTGCTGTCGAGTCCGCTTCGATTAATGCACCCACTGCAGGTGCTGCTAACGTCGACCATCCTGCGTCGCCGTCGTCCTCGACGTCGACGTCCACGTCACCCGCAGAAACCCCCACCGTCGCGGCCGAGTCGGAAGCCACTCGCTCGGTTTCCGAGGATTCGGCCGCGAGGGCTTCCACTTCATCTCGTAGTTTGCCTCCCAGTGCATCGGAGTCAACGTGGCAGCCACCGGCTCGGAGACCGACACACGGGGGAAGACGCACGCTCGTCAGGGCTTCTGATAATAATTCGCAGTTGGGCGCGGCCGGTTACGACCGGCATCGCTCACAGGTCGCTGACTCGAATACTCACGAGCGGAACTCGGTGGGTGCACCGGATACTCAGACGAGTACAGTCGTCCAGAGAACGGCACTTCCAGACCGCCCGGAGGCCCCTCCAGACCACCCGGTGACCACCCCAGACCGCCCGGCGACCACCCCAGACCACTCGCCGTTCGTCGAATCTGGGAGCAACTCGAATTCGACTTCCTCAGCGACGACTCACTCCGAAGCAGACAGAACTGACAGGCCGCAGTCGGACCTCTCGGGAGACGTTATCGAGACGAGTCCGACTGGTGTGACTCCGAGCAACGAGCGAAATCCGAGTGCACCAAGCACGGTAGCGTATTTGACAACACACCGTCTGTCAGCACCGATTGTGGATTCGGATATCCAGAATAGGGGTCGACAGCCCGCTACTACCCGTGAGGGGAGAGGACGTTCAGACACTACCGCGACTAGCCACGACGACGCGGGTGAACGGCTGCAAGGAATGCAGTCGGCTGTGCAACGAATGCGTCGTTGGACAGCCACAGTACCGACCACGGCGGGGGCGGATTCTCCGAGACGAAGGACTGTCGATACGAGTCTGTCTCGTTCCGAAACTACGGGTCTGCGTTCCGAAACGCACGCTAGCCCTGGTTCTTCCCTCTCACTTGCTCGTTTAGACAGCCAAAGCGTGGCCCCGCCTCTGTCTTCGTCCTGGTCACCCACCACCACCTCCTCCTCCCCATCTCCATCGCCGTCCTCGTCTTCCCCTTCCTCTCTGTCCTCGTCCTCGTCTTCTCCTTCCTCTCTGTCCCCGTCCTCGTCTTCGCCCTCTCCGTCCTCATCTTCGATACAACCATTACACGCCAACGCAGGGGATTCCCGTCTCGCTACACGTCACACATCTGCGGTCGGCGGTCTCCACGTGCGACGAGGGCGCGAAATGGGCCGAGAAGGTGAACGGACCGAGACGAACAAAACGGCTGATAGCGTGCCCGCGGCGTCACCGACCAAACAGGGTCAGGTCCAACCTCCTGAGACCGGGAACTCGATTCTGGAACGCCAGCGTCAACCGTCCCCGGCCGTTCGTAACCCACCGGGAGCACAATCGTCGGTGTCGGCGAATGCGCCGACTACTGTCCTCCCGGCGGTCGAATCCGGACTTCGCGGTTCGAGCACGTCGAGGTCGGTGACTCAAGCCAACAGCAGCGTCGAAGCGTCCCACAGAAGCAGTTCAGTTTCGAGTCAGTCGCAGACTGAATCCCCGTTGGACCGTAGTCAGCGCAGACACCGACGCGGGACATCGACCGCCCGGTCTCAGACACCACCTCAGCCTGAAGTACCGGAAACGCTGTCGACGATAGGGATTCGGACGCTCGATAGAATAGCGTCTCTCTCTCGTGTCCCGCGAAGCCAACAGCACTCGACCCACGGGACCGATGCAAGCACTTCTGTCGTTGCAGGCGCTCCTGTCGCTACAGGCGCTCCTGACACTCGGCCAGTTCACGGGCCCGAGACACAAACGCGAACGCTTGCAGTGGATGTCGAAGCACCCTCCACCGAACTCAGCAGCCGCGGCGAGCGCACTTCCGACCGAATCTACCGTCAGCAGCCGTCTGATTTCGCTCCGGAAGCCCGCGAACAGGATGTGGACCCGATGGGTCGTCAGAGGGGGAGCGAACCGACCGACTCTGAGGCCGATATTGACTGGGTGCAGTCCACCGCGCACACTCGTCAACAAGCGTCGACCGGCGGTCTTCCTCGACCAGAGTCTTCAATCCAACTCCCCCAACGGCGGTCTCCGAACCGACTCGACCACCAACACGCTTCGGACCTTTTCTCCGACTCTCTGTCTCCCAGTGGCTTCTCTCAACAGCAATCTCCCAGTGGCTTCTCCCAACAACAATCTTCCAACCTGCCTCCTCGACGACAAGCCGCCCTCCGTCTGCATCGACACCACTCTTCAGGCGATACCTCTCGACAGCAACCGCTCGGTCGGAACACAGTCACACAATTCGACGAAAGCCGTGCTGACCGTGGTCGCGGACGCTCGGACGTGCCGTCGAGCAGCGAACGTCCGTTGGATTCGTTCGCTTCGCACTCGCCTGCTTCGACTTCCGACTCCTTTGCACTCGCAGGTACCTCGTCGATTGCACGCGAGGCATTCGAGCGTAGTCGTCGATTCGGACAGATTCTGCGTCGAGAACGCTCGACTGACGGAAGAGCGCAGAACACATCGCGGAACCGACCGACCGGTTCGGTCGGTGACCCCGAAACGCCGTCGTCGGAGGTTGGGACTGAGATGTCGCAGCCGGATGTTCGACCCGACATCGCGACAGCATCGGTCCGGTCGCAGCGGCAGTCAGCCACCCGTCTTCGAGCCGATTCGACGAGAACGGACCCAGTGACAGCGGACTCGAAGGTTGCTGCGCCATCGCGGGTAGTTCGCAAGGTGGCTGAAAATCCTGTAAACGCACCTGCCAACGCTAATTCGAGTCCAGATGCACACTCCGTTGAGCAGTCGACTAACCGAAACGAGTACTTCTCTGATTCCCTTGGCTCCGATAGGAGCGAGAGGCTCCCACGAGTCAGCGAGACTCCCGGACGAGAGACGGCGCTCCAATCGGGTCACCGGGAGAGCGCTGAGAGAACGGGGCTGTCACCAAGTGCGAACACAAGTCTCCCCGCAGTCGGGGACCCGAATACACAGCATGTTGGTTCGACGACTCAATTCGACACCTCGCAGTCGGTGGAGGTAATGAACCCGGCCCAGATTGAGAGTGGTGGTACCGCTGGGCAGTCATCAGTTGTGAACGGAAGCCGCCGTTCGAGCAGTGGTTTCAACCACGCCACCCTCGGGAGTGCAGTCATACAGCGCCAGAAATCTGTCACGGCCAGTGTTCCGGTTATCGGGTCGTGGACAGACACGACGCCGTCCAGTGTGACAGCGGGAGGACAAACGTCCCAACCCACCTCACCGGAGCAAGCACGTGCCCAGAGTCGTGGACCACTTCAGGGGAGCATCGCGCGCGATTCTACGCTGCGTTCACCGACCCCCGGAGCACGTTCGAGTCCGGGAGATGCACGAGGGAAGCACGGTGGCAACGTCGTTGACGTATCCCGTGAAGCCAGTACGGGCTCACGTCGGGTTGTTCGCGGCCGGGAAATCTTAGAACCGGAATCGACCGCGACTGACAGCAAGAGTGCATCCCGAACTGGAAGACTGGACGCCCCCAAACCTGTGAGTGTAACTCGCTTTGCGAGTGGTGCGGAGACGCCAACGCCGAGTGAAACTCCACGGGCTACAGAGAGGGTGTCGTTCCCGACGACTGTGTCGTCGCCCCGAACCTCGGCTTCGAGATTCCGGTCCACACAGCGTCCCTCCTCGGACGGACGCTCTGCGGGCGAACCTTCTTTCGGGAACGTTCCCCGGACTGCGGCCGCAAAGTCGGCTGTTCAGGTACGGGATGATACCGGATTCGACACCCAACGGTCGGCCATCGGTGAGTCGGTATCCAGGTCGAGTGCATCCCATTCGGTCGAGAGTAGTGCCAAACCGGATGCGTTCCGTTCGGTCGAGAGCAGTACTCAGCCGGATGTGTTCCGTTCTGCCGAGAGCAGTACTCAACCGGATGCATTCCGTTCGGTCGAGAGCGGTACCCGGCAGAATGCTTTCCGGACAGTCGAGACTGAGAGCGGAGTTAGGGGAATCCAGACATCCGTGGGTACTTCTTCTCTCGAGCGGGTGTTCGCACGGGACAGCAAAACCCGAGCCACCGTCGAGGACACGACCAGTACGGCGGGTACTCCTGAGAGCAATTCAGTGACGAATTCGGGTGTGAACCCATCCGTCAGTGCCAACGGCTCTGATTCTGGGCGATTCGATTCGCCGGCCGACGGGGAGGAACACTCGGCGCGTCACACACCATTTGTCGAAAGAATCAAATATAAGAATAATAACATTAAATATGACAACACTGGGAACGGACAGAGCGAGGAATCCGGTGGGGTCAAGCGGATGAATATGCTGGAGCCACAGACTGAGCCGTCACTCGTGTATCGACAGGAACGTCCACCCGCAACCGACGACAACGCAGCAACTGGTCCCCGAGGTTCTGCCCAGACTGGTGCGTTAGCGAACCACCAGTCAGGGGTGGGGCGTCACCAGCCCTCCCACACGGCGCATCTCTCGACCCGTCGTGGCGGAGTCACCAGTGGGTCGGGTCCGAATCAAGGGTCCCGCGGTCCTGGTCCGGACCAAGCCGGTGCCCAGCAACAGACCGCCGCGTCTCGAACCACCGATTCCATCCGCGGTTCGCCGTTCGAAACCAGTCGTCAGCGGAGTTCCGATATCACCTCCGGTCCCTCGCTCACCGGGAACCGCGAACACGCCGCAGAAAGCGAACAGTCGCAACGTGGCCAGAGCCGAATCGACGACCTGGACATCCAGTTAGGTGAACAGTCGATGCAACTCAATGCCGACGTTGACCGGCTGGTCGACGTGCTGTACCGCAAACTCGAACGCAAACACCGGATGGAACGACAACGGAGAGGATTCTAAATGAGCGCCTCAGGAAAACTCGAGAAAGCACAGATTATCATCCTGAATGGGAACCACGAGAATACGACTATCGATTGCAAGTTCAACCCGAACTCCTACACGCTCGAAAAGAGCGTCAACTACGGGGAGCTAAAGGCGACCGGTTCGGGTGCATCTGTCCAGCAGTTCGTCGACGGGAACGCCGAACGACTGTCGATGGAACTGTTCTTCGATACGACCGACGAAGTCGAAAGCGCCAGCTCCGTCGACCAAGTCGACGTTCGAGAACAGTACACGAAGTACATCGACCTCTTGCTCTCTGTGGACGGCGAACTCCACGCACCGCCGGTCTGTCGTTTCGTTTGGGGGAAAGGTATCGACTTCACCGCGCTCGTCCACAGCGCGAACAAGCAATTTACGAAGTTTCTCCCCAGTGGTGTGCCGGTCCGTGCTCGCGTGTCTATCGTCTTCCAAGAGTTCAAAACGGCGGATTACCACAAATCCGAGGTCTCCCCTGAGTCGACCGACAAGACGAAAGTGTGGACGGTAAACGAAGGCGACACACTCTGGCTTATCGCCTCCGAGGAGTACAGCGACCCGGCGCATTGGCGAACAATCGCCGAACACAACAACCTCGATAATCCCCGCGATATCCGTGCAGGGCAGAAACTCGAACTCCCGCCGCTGTAATCATGGCCCCGCCTATCAACAACCACCCGGCCTATTCGCCACGGTTCAAGGTACAAGTCGGGAGCAAGAAGTTCCAAGAACCGGGCGGACGTATCGCGGACCTCGTCGTCGAAACCACCTTCGACGGTGCTGACCGGTTTTCGTTCACGCTGAACTACCCGTTCGACGAGGAGCGGGACCAGTTCGCCGGACTCGACTGGGACCTGTTCAGCATCGGTACCGATGTCGAGATTGCGATGGGGTACGGTGACGACGGTCAGCTAACGGACCTCTTGACCGGAAAGATTCACTCCATCAACACGGAGTTCACGACCGACAGAGGCCCGTCAGTTCAGGTCTCTGGATACGGGCTTCTGTGGGAGATGATGCAAGGCACGAACTCGGATTCGTGGGAGAAAACCACGATTGGCGACGCCGTCAAGGATGTCCTGTCGTCGTACTCGTTTTCGACGACCAAAGTCAAGAGCGCGAACATCAAGCGCGACAAACTCATTCAGGACGACCGCAGCGACTACAAATTTGTCAGTCAACTCGCGTCGGCGTACGGGTTCGAGTTCTACGCGGAACGCGACACGGTGAAATTCATTCCGCGGTCGTCACAGCCGAACGATAAAAAGCCAGTCGCGGAGTTGTGGTACGGCGAAGGACTCCACGACTTCTTCGGTGAAATCACCGAGCAGCGGAAGACACACCAGGTGGAGGTCCGGTCGTGGGACATCCACAAAAAAGAGGAAATCACGGCGACTGCGGGCAGTCGAACCGCAAAACACAAAGAAGTATTCAGAATTCCAGCCATGTCACGCGACGAAGCCGAACACATAGCCAAGACGAAACTCGCGCAGTACTCAGACGGAATCGTTCGGGCTCACGGCGAGGCCGACGGCATCCCCGCACTCCGTGCAGGGGTTACGATACAACTCGAAGAACTCGGAAAGCGATTCTCGGGTACGTACCACGTCACGAACGCGACCCATCGGATGGGAACGAGTGGCTATCGGACGACCTTCGAGGCGACGGAGGTGGCCGGATGACTCACCCTGACCTGTTCGGGTCCGAGCAGTCGGGTGACGGCGGTATCCGCGGCGTCGCTGTCGGCATCGTCACAGACAATCAGGACCCGAAGGACCTCGGCCGAGTCAAGTTGCAGTTCCCGTGGCGGGATGCGGACGACGAGAGTTACTGGGCGCGCGTCGCGACGGAGATGGCGGGCAACGAGTACGGGACGTACTTCCTTCCGGAGGTCGAAGACGAGGTTCTCGTCGCGTTCGAAAACGGCGACATCCACAGGCCGTTCGTAATCGGGTCACTCTGGAACGGAAAGCAGAAACCACCCCAAAAAAACAGCGACGGGAAGAACAATACCCGTGAAGTCCGCTCGCGTAGCGACCACAAAATCGCGTTCGACGATTCCGACAAAGGGAGCATCACGATTCAGACGAGTGCCGGCAACGAAATCGTAATCGACGATTCGGGAGACTCCGAGACGATTGTCGTTCGTGACGAGAAAAACGACAACAGCCTCGCAATCGACTCCGGAAGCGGGTCGGTGAAGGTCGATGCGAAAAAAGAGATTGAACTGTCAGCGCAAAATATAAAGATAAACGGAAAGAAGAGCGTGAAGATAACCGGGAACAAGGGAATCAAGGTCGCAAGCAAGGGCCAGATGAAGCTCTCCAGTAAGGCGAAATTGGATATCAAAAGTAGCGGTCTCATGAGCGTCAATGCCACGGGGCCGCTCCAAATCAAGGGCGCACTCATCCAACTCAACTAACACCGTCGACCCAACTACCACATCGACCCACTCAACCAATGAAACCAGCAGCAAGACTCGGCGATTCGACCGCCCACGGAAAACCACTCAGCGGTGGTACAGGGAGTCCAAACGTCCTCATCGGTGGGAAACCGGCGTGGCGTGCTGGCGTCGATATGCACGTCTGCCCGCTCGTTACTGGAACCGTTCCCCACGTCGGCGGCGTCGTCGCCAAAGGCAGTACGAGCGTTCTCATAAACGGCATGCCCGCAGTCAGAATGGGTGACAAAGTCATCGAGAGCGGTCCGCCGAACACCATCCTCAGCGGCGATACGACCGTCCTCATCGGCTAATCGGACATGTCTGAAGACTTCCTCGGCAAAGGCTGGTCGTACCCGGTACGACCCGACCACCGTGGCAACATCGAACTCTCAGAGACCGACGACGACATCAGAGAGTCCATTCGCATCATCCTCGGGACGGCCAAAGGCGAACGCGTCATGCGCCCCGAGTTCGGGTGCGACATCCACGACCACGTGTACTCGTCCGCCACGCCCGCCACGTTGAATGTCATCGAGACGAGCGTCCGAGAGGCGCTCGTCCGGTGGGAACCCAGAATCGACATCGAAGATGTCGAAGCGTACACCGACGAGGCCGACCCGAACAAGATACTCATCAACATCGACTATCGGGTTCGAACCACGAACGCGCTCGCGAACATGGTCTATCCCTTCCACATCACGGAGGGTGATGGATGACGACGCCGCCGACAATCGACGACCGAGAAGAAGCGGAACTGTTCGCCGAACTGGTCGAGCGTGCAGACGTGTACACCGATGATTGGGACCCCCACACTCCCGACACCGGGCAGACGATTCTTCGAATCTTCTCGACGTTCGAAGCCGACGTTCGAAACCGCCTCAACAGCGTCCCACAGAAGCACCGAATCGCCTTTCTCGACGCGTTCGGTTTCGACCGCCGTCCGCCAAAGGCCGCGAGAGTTCCGCTCACGTTTCACGTCCCCAACGATCTCGACCGAAACGTGGTCATCCCCGGCGGAACGCAAGCGGTCACCAGAGCAGGTGACTCTACACAGCTATTCGAGATTCCACGCGACAAAGGCTTCGAGGCGACGGGTGCCTCGCTGACCGACGTGATTGCTGTCGACCCCGCGGCCGACGCCATCGTCGACCACTCCGAAGTCCTCGATTCGGACGAATCGGTCGAACTGTTCGTCGGTGACAACCTCCAGAAACACCATCTCTACGTCGCAAACGAGGATGCCCTGAACCTCAAGCCCGGGTCTACACTGTCGATTACAGCGCGACTCGACGTTGATTCTGAGACGTTCGCGGATGCGGTGGTTTGGGAGTACTACGGTGAAGACCAGTCCGGCGACGAGGGGTGGCACCCGCTCGTCCCACCGCGGACTGGTTCTGACGGACCCGCTCCCGAAAGCGGTATCGAAGCAGTGAAGCAGCAACTCCGGGGCCGAAACTCGTCTCACGGTGACGCTCCTGCTGGTATCCAGTCAGCGTCGACGGATTCGACGGGTCCCGGTGGGACGTACGAGGCAACGTTCGAGGTTCCGGGTACTATCGTCGAGCACTCGATTAACGGAGTCGAAAGCCGGTGGCTCCGCTGTCGCCTCACCGATGGCACGCGCGACGTGTTTTCTACGACGATTCGGGACTTGGCGGTCCACGTCGGGTCCACCGACGACGTGAACGGCCTAGAACCCGACCTTCTGTTGTCGAACGACGTTCCGCTTTCCAGTGACGACGGAGACATCAAGCCACTCGGCCAACTGCCACAGCCGCCAACGTCGTTTTACCTCGCGTGCGAAGAAGCGTTCACGAAGTCTGGCGGGACGATTACCCTCGAATTCCACCCGCCGGACGGAGACAGCGAGGTGGAAGGTGACGAATCGGCGGCCGCTGACGAGTCCGATTCAGCGACCTCTGCCACTGGGCGCGGTGCCGATATCGGGGTTATCGGCGGCGACCCTCGCCTCTCGTGGGAATACTGGAACGGCGACGGTTGGGCACAACTCGACTCCGTCGACGACGAAACGAACACGTTCCACGAGGCGGGTTCTGTCACGTTTGAAGTTCCCGGCGATATCGCTCCCACGACCGTCTCCGGCCACGAAAACGTCTGGGTTCGGGCGCGACTCGTCAGCGGGAACTACGGACAGCCTTCGATTTCCGTCCCCGAAAACGACGTCTTCGACGGCTTTCAGAGCAAGCCGAATCCGCCGGTGTTCGGTGATGTCTCGATTCACTACGAACACCACGGCCAAGCCTTCGATACGGTGTTCCGATACAACAACGCGTCTTACAGCGACGACCTGACTGAACGCGTGGAGGCGTACACGCCCTTCCAAGACCTCCCGGACGACGGCCAGACGGTGTATCTTGGATTCGACGACACCTTACACGATGGGCCGTTGACACTTTTCGCTCCCATCGACGACACGACGTATCCACAGTCGTTTGACCCCGCGATGGAGTGGGAGTACTGCACGAGTCCGTCGGAGTTTACGTGGGCTGAACTCGACGTTCGAGACCGAACTGGCGGCTTCACCGAACGCGGCATCGTCACGCTCACGTTCCCGGAGGAAACCACCGCGTTCGACCGCTTTGGTCGGACGAGACACTGGATTCGAATCCGAACGACGCAAGACGAGTTCGAGCGACCGGAACCTGCTCGTCAATCTGCTGGCCCTGCGACGGCACGGACTGTCGCCGACCAGTCGAGTCGAACGACGACGCCGCCGCTTCTCGAAGGATTGCATCTGAACACGCGGTGGGCGTACAACAAGCGGACAGTCGAAGACGAGATTCTAGGGTCCTCCGACGGCTCTCACGACCAGTCGTTCCGGTGTGCCCATGCTCCGATGATATCCGTCGACGTGTGGGTCGACGAGAGTTCAACGTTGTCCGCGGGTGAGCGACGGACGTTGCTCGGGGAGCGCCCCGAAGATGTCGAGCGAGTGTTCGACGACCGAGGGGACCTTTCGGAGTTCTGGGTCCGATGGGTGGGCGTCGACGACTTCCTCGACTCGGGACCGACGGACCGCCACTACGTCGCCAACAAGACCCTCGGGACCATCGAGTTCGGCAACGGGGAGAAGGGCGCAATTCCGCCGAACGGACAGGACAACGTCAGAGCGACGTACACGACCGGCGGCGGAAGCGACGGAAACGTCGACGCGGGGACGGTCTCTGACCTGAAGAGTTCGATTTCCCTCGTCGACGACGTTTCGAACCCTGAGTCGGGAGACGGTGGTGCCGATGTCGAGTCGTTGGACGCGCTCGTGTCGCGGTCCGCAAATCGAATCAAACACCGCGGCAAGGCCGTCACCCCGGCTGATTACGAACAGGTTGCGCTCTCCGAGTTCCGAGAGCTATCGACCGTCAAGTGCGAAACCACGTCTGACGGAGACGAGACGCAGGTGGTCGTGATAATCGTCCCCGAGACCGAACGCGACAAACCCGTCCCGTCGATGGCACTGAAACATCAGGTCAGAGACGTGCTGACCGACTGTGCCCCCGCCACTGTCGTCGAATCCGACGACATGGATATCGTCGTTCGCGGACCGGGGTACGCGGAGATATCCGTTCAGGCGACGGTCCGCGCCCCGAACGTCAAGAGCGTGTCGCTGTTGAAACAAACCATCCGTCGGGAACTCGACGAATACCTCCACCCGCTGACTGGGAAAGATGGTGTGGGGTGGTCGTTCGGTGAACTCCCCGACTCCGACGCTCTCGTTCGACGCCTCGACGGACTCGACGAGGTCGCAGAGACGGTCGAAGCGACGACCTACGTCGAGATAAACGGTGAGCGGCGCGCTCTCACTGGACGGACGGTAGACGACGTTCTTCCCCAGAACACCCTCGTCTGTAGTGGCCAACACGATCTGAGCATCACCATGGAGACGGAGTACTAACGATGGGTATCGACATTCCGAACCTCGACGACCGGTCCTACGAAGAGTACATCGAACAGGCGAAAAAACTGATTCCGGCCTACTCGGACGAGTGGACGGATTTCAACCCACACGACCCGGGAATCACTATCCTCGAGGTCCTCGCGTGGATGACCGAGACGTACACGTACCAACTGGACCAGATTACCGACGACCACCGGGAGAAGTACCTCCGGTTGATGGGTCACCACCGTCGGCTACAGGAACCTGCATCGGCGCGCCTGTCGTTGTCGCCACCCACAGACGTGTCCGGAGAACGACTCCCCGCCGGAACGCGGTTGCTCGTCACCGATGGAACCGACGATACCTTCCGATTCGAGACGGCTCACGATGTCGTCCTCACCGATGTGTCCCTCGAACGGATGGTGACAGTCGACGAGGCTGGAACGACCGACAACAGCCAAGAAAACGAGACCGACGGCATGTTCTACCGGCCGTTTGGAACCACCGTCGAGCGAGGAAACGCCTTTTATATCGGGTTCGACGACAACCCGTTCGCGGAGACAGACGCACTCACGCTGGTCGTTGAGTATCACGACGCCGACCTTCCAGAAATCACGGCTGGTTCGTCCGAGGAGCCGTCGTTCGAGCCATCGGTCGAACTGCAGTGGGAGTACCAACCGCCGAACGCCGACGGTTGGATGGAACTCGACGTTGTCGCAGACGAGACCAACGCACTCTACGAGGGCGGTGCAATCGAACTCCGAACTCCTGCCGATACCGATTGTCACCTCCGACAGCATACCGATACGCCCCGCGATATCGGTTCGTCTGCGTACGTTTGGGTCCGGTGTCGCGTCGAGACGGCGGGATACGAGATACCGCCGCAACTGGACCACATCGAACCGAACGTCGTCACCGCGAGCCACCGCGTCACAGTTACCGACGAAGTTCTCGAACAGGTTTCGTCGCTCGGAGAGCCAACGGCGCTCGACGGCCAGACCTACAAAACACAGCACACGCCGATTCTTTCGGCTGACGTGTACGTCGACGGCGAGCGATTCGTCGAAGTCCCTGACTTCGATGCGTCCGGCCCGACTGACCCGCACTATCTCCTCGACCGCGACACGGGACGAGTGACCTTTGGGGACGGCGAACACGGTCGGATACCGTCCGCTGATGCGACCATTACCGCAGATTACGTCTACGGTGGTGGTGCTGACGGGAACGTGTCACCGACCGCCGTCTGGCAGTTTGCCGACCCGACACAGTCGCTTACTGAATCCACGTCGCTGGGTGCTATCGGTGTCACGGCCACGAGCGCCGCCACGGGTGGTCGTGACCGAGAGACGATTACGGAGGCGCTCGAACGCGTCCGTCGGGACCTCCGTACGCCGTATCGCGGTGTCACGGTCGACGACTACGAGGCGATTGCGTCGCGGACGCCGGGCGTCAGAGTCGGCCAGACGAACGTTTTCGTCGACGGCGACGAAGTCACCGTCGTCGTCATTCCGTACGCGCCGCCGGATGTCCCAACACCCACACCGAGCGACGGGTTTCTCGATGCCGTCCGCCAGTACGTTACCGAACGGGCCGTGCTCGGTGATAGAGTGACCGTCACCGGCCCGACGTACGTCGGACTCGATATCACTGTCTCGGGACAGGCCCGTCCGAGGTACACCGACGATGGCTACGAAGCGGACGTTCGAGCAGCAATCGACTCGTACGTCCACCCACTCATCGGGTTCGACGGAGACGGCTGGCCATTCGGCCGAACGCTTCAGCGTGAGGAAATCGCCGAGCAGGTTGCGTCTCTCGACGGTATCGACTACGTCTCGGATGTCGATATTACGGCACATGGCGGAAAGACCCTCGATGACGCAGTCGCAATCAACGACCAGGAACTGTTTTCGGTCGTGAACGTCTCGATGAAACTGACGATTCCGGCAGACGACGGAGGACGATACCTGTGAACTTCTCCTATACGACGACGACGAGTGATGCGGACTGGGCGAACGGCGTGCTGGACAACGTCGAAATTCGAAACGGTGGGATCCGTCTTGCGACGAGACGAACGACCCACCGGTACGAGGTTGCACCGGGCGTCCGCGACGTGGCCGCCGACCCGGACGGCGTCTTGTACACTATCCGAACCGAAGGTGGTGTCTACCGGTACAACCCGGTCACAGACGCACGCGAACAACTCCTCAAGCGCACCGACAGAACTGTCCGAGACCCGTGTGCGATTTGCGCGAGTTCCAACAGGGTGTTCGTCTGTGACGCCGCCGATGGAACGATTACCGCACTCTCTCCGCGACTCCATCGAGTCGTCGGCACGCTCCGACCAGCGCTCGACGAACCGAAGGCCCTCGCGTATGCCGACGGAACGATTTACGCACTCACTGCCGACGGACTCGTCGCCATCGCCCGAGACGGAACCGCAACGGCCGTCTTCGAAGACGAACTCTCTGATCCGGTCGATTTCGCGGCCCGAGACGAATGGCTCTACGTGTTAGACCGCGATGCGGGCGGCTTACGCCTTCGAACGGTCGGAAATACGGCCTCCGAGCAGTCGTCTCCTGCTTTGCGGGCGTCGTTCGAATTCGCAGACGAGGCGTTCACTCCGACCTGTGTGACAGCGCTCGGCGACACACCGGCCGTCTCGGGACCCCTCGGCGAGCGAGATGGACACGGGGTATTCGTCTACAACCCTGACGCGGACGCGTTCGAACGCCGCATCGAACTCGACGCCCGGCCGTTCGAGATGGTTTCGCAACCCGGTCACTCGGACGAACAGCCCCTTTACGTCGTGACCGGACACGAGCGGAACTGCCACGGCTTCCGGGCACTCGAAGAGTACGTCACCCACCCGCGACAGAACCGCCACGCAGGAACCGCAATTCTCCGATACGACTCGGGTGCGAGGGATATCGACTGGCATCGGCTGACGCTCGGTATCGTTCGGTCCTCGGCCAGCACACAGGTTCGGATTCGTCACACTGCGACCGATGACCCGCCCGTTTTGGACTTCGACGCCGAGCACTTCGAGGAGATGCCACAGGACGCAGAGACTACCGTACGCGAAGCGGGTATCCAGTCGATGTGGGAGTTTGTCACTGCAGACCCCGATTCGCTGGTGTCGTCGGATGCGGAGTTCAGTCGTGAAGACGTTCGATCTTGGCAGGAGCAAGGCAGCACAGCGTTGGCGTCGCATGCCGCGTCGGAGTGGACGACAAGCGGCGTTATCGACCCGGAGGACATCCTGCTGAACGACGCGAACGGGCGGTACCTGTACGTCGCCATCGAACTGCTCGGAACGCCGGACGCATCGCCGCTTGTCGACTCTGTTCGGGCGTACTGCCCGCGTACGTCGTACCTCCGCCACATGCCGGAGATTTACCAAGAAGACGAGCAGTCGGCGGCGTTCCTCGAACGGTACCTCTCCGTGATGGAGAGTTCGTTCGTCGATATCGAGTCGGAAATCGAGTCTCTCGGCACGCACTTCGACCCATATGGTGTGTCGAGCGAGTCCCTCGCGTGGCTCGAAGGATGGCTGGCCGCGGACCTCGCACAGGAGTGGCCCGAGAGCGCCCGGCGCGAACTGCTCGCTCGCGCCCCAGAGTTGTACAAGAAGCGAGGGACGAAAGCCGGACTGCTCGAACTGATTGGGCTGTATCTCCGGCACACGAATCCGAGGGTCAGTACTCCCTCTTATCGCTCCGCGTTCGGCGCATCTAGGACTCCCGGCGACGACACCGTTGCGAGTGGCGACCCGACCACTCTAAAGGGAGACCGAGATGGCGGGCTCTCGGACTATCGGTTGTTCTTCGTGGAACGGAACGACCTCGATACGGTCGACCCGGACGTGGTGGAACGACAGTACGGGTCGTTCCTCTCGGGGAGTCGGTCGTTCGCGCTGTTCTGCGGGTCGTTGGACTCTGACGAGCAGGTCGAAGCACTCCAGAAAATCATCGACGCAGAAAGTCCGGCGCACGTCAACGGGACTGTCGTCGAAATGGAAGACGAGTTCACGCTCGGCGACAGTTCGTTCCTCGGGCTCAATAGTCACTTGGCGTCACGAGAATTCACGATGGGCGAGGCCCGACTCGGCGAGGACACCGTCCTCACACCGCGCGGAGCTGCGGACTAGCGCTACGAACTATCTTTCAGCACTGGCCGTACGGTGTCCAAACATGGCCGTACGACCGCGTATCGGGTGCTAGTGTCACTGTGGCCCCGGCAGGCGGACACACTGTTTTTCAGCCACACGATTCAGCAATAAAGAATTAATAGAATGAATGTCAATCCACCGTAAAGATGGGATTTCGGACCGCCCGAGAGAGCACCGCCGAGACCGAGCGGTCCTCTGTTTGGAATCGTGACGAAGCGGATTCGTCACGACACCGACGCCGTCAGCGGGGTCCCCGCCTGTCGGTGACGGAGTGTGAGGACTTGTTCGGTCTCGACATGTACAGAGACGGACTGGAGGTGAAGGTCCAGCGCCTCGTCCAGAGCCACGGCGCAGGTCAAGTACGGCAGTGGGCCGACGAAGGCATGACCGTTGAGACGATGGGCAAACCGCGGGACATGCGACAGTTCCGCGAGCGCCAAGACGAACGCCCCGCGGAGGTGCCGAAAGACATCGAGCGCCGAAACGCCAAGTCAGTCCAGCGCAGTCGTAATGCGCACCACGAGGCGTCGAAAGCCGGTGACGCGCAGGTTCCCGATTCGGTACGGGACGTAATTTCGTCGCCCGGCCAACACCTCGATAGCTCGATTCAACAGGCTATCGAGGAGCGCATGGGCGACTCGCTCGGTGACGTTCGCATCCACACGGGTCCGCAGGCCGCGAAAGCCTGTGAGGACATCAACGCCCGCGCGTTCACTGTTGGGAATCATATCGCGTTCAACCACGGTGAGTACGACCCGAATTCCGCGGAGGGTCAGCACGTCCTCGCACACGAACTCGCGCACGTTCGCCAGCAGACTGGCGGGGCGGTAAGTATGCTCCCGCAGACGGGTGAACTCGAAATCGACCCCGACGAACGTCTGGAGCGCGAGGCTGAGGAGACGGCCAAGCGCGTGATGCGTGGTGGGGAGCTGGGCATCTTCCGGATGCGGCACTCCGACGTGCACGTCCAGCGGATGGGAGAAGGCGAGTACATCGATGGAGCGTCCATCGGAGGGATGATTGAAGCGATTGCGAGCGAATCAGAGTTGGAACCAGACGAAGTCGCCGCAATCGTCGAGAATTACAAGGTCAGTGGCACGGTCCACAGCGGGGCCAAAGGCCACGACGCACTGAATCTCAAGGCACTGAAAGAAGCCCAGAATCTGTTGGAAGAAGCCGACATTGCTTCGAATATCAACCAAGAGCTACTGGCGGAATTAGAAGACTCCGACTTGCGTGCTGACCTCGCAATCTCCGAGATGAAAGCCGACCGGGGTCGGACAAACAGCGATGGCCTCGAACACTTCGACAGCCCTGACGAGACCTTCGAGACGGTCAAAGAACTCCAAAACGACCAAGAGAAACTCGAACAGCGGCTTTCGGAGTTGGACAACCGACTGAAACAGACGATTGGCCGGTCGAATATCCGACTATCCGACAAGCAGAAAGAGGCGCTGAAAAACCTCGCCGACCAGATCGACAGTCCGTATTCAGGGCAGGCAGTCAGCATCCTGCTGAACTACATGTCGGTCGCGTCTGCTGAGAAGACATTGTCGGGAATCCTCGCGACTGCAGCCTCAACCGGCCCGATGGGTGGTGTCATCCTAGCTATGGGCGTGGTTTCGACCATTACCACTATACTGCCGCAAGTCGTCTCCATGCTTGAGAACGGTCTTGTGAACAGCACTGATGAAGACACAACCGGCTCGGCGACGGACAAAACGGACTTCTGACCATGAAAGCCGAAATCAAGAAAGAAACCGATGATGGATTCGGTGTAGAGGTTCACGATAATAGTGGTGTCCAACACAAGATTGGAATCTGCTATAATGGTGAGAAGGACGGCCATCTACAGGACGGATACGCGGACGAGCCATCGAACCGAACGGCTGACGAAAGCGAGATGGTAGCACAGGCTCGCCGTTACGCCCGCTACCACGTCTACCAAGAAACTGAATACACCCCGTTCCCTCCCGAGGAAAATCTGCCGGGGATTAAGAAGGTCAAGCAGGCAATCGAGGACCTCTCGGTCGAGGAGTTCGAGTCGTACTTCAGCGACGCCTACGACCAGGTGCTCTCCAACCATCCCAGTGTCACCCCACCTGTTCCACACCCAGAATCAGTCCCGCAGAATGGATACATCCTCTACCTGATTGACGTATACCTCGACGACACCGACGAAATCGAGGCTGTCTCGGACATCCACCTCCAGTATCTGGACGACAATGGTGACAAGACCCAGGACTGGAACAACGACCCGTTCCCCGACCGGCAGTCCGACGCTCGCCTCCAACTCTTTGGAAAGTACGTCCCTTCGATGGAAGTGTTCCAAGAGTTTGTCGTCTACCATCTCCGGTGCCAACTCCGCGATGTCTACATCGGCGCAGGTCTCGAACCACCCGAACAATATCGTGTGCTGGGCCGCGGCAACGACGAACTCACAGGCCGGTACCACAACGAGGAGATTACCGTCTACGAGGACTACCACCTCGAAGAAGCCGACATCCCCGGTTACGAACTTGAGTTCGACTACGGATTTGGGGAACTCGGAAAACAGAGTGTCATCAACGCCAAGCGAAAGGGAATCGGCGCTGGTAATCCAGACGGTGCCGACAGTAGGTTAGCCAACCCATCACAGGATGGAGAAGAGGGGCTGCTCGAAACGATATCGTCGGTGCTCCGAGGGAGTGACACTGACCAGACCGAGACGTAATCTCGGGAGCTCTCTTTGACGACAAATCGTTGTGGACCCGCGCACGTTCGCCAGCAGACTGGCGGTGCAGTGTCGATGCTGCCGCAGACGGGTGCGTTGGAAATCGACCCCGACGAACGTCTGGAGCGCGAGGCTGAGGAGACGGCACAGCGCGGGCTAGTAAATTAGTAGCTCACAACTCAGGCCGCGGCGCGAGTCCCGTCCAGTCGATAATCGCGTGTTCGTTGTGGTAGTTCTGGAGTGTGTCGGCGCGTTCGTAGCGGTCGGTACACGCTGCGATACCGGGACCGGTCACTCGCACATCGGTGGGCGGCCGAAGCCCCATCCCGACGTAGCAATCTCGAAGTTGACAGCGGAAGTGGTCGACGAGAGTGCGCTGGAAGGCAGCCAGCGAGATAATCGGCAGGTGGGCTGGTGTGAGTTGGATACGGGCAGCGAGTGTTGCCTCCTCGTCAGGCTCGGTTCGGTCGCCGTACTCGACGCGCGTTGGACCGTCGTCTGATTTCCAGTGAACGCGAAGCGGCGAAATGACGCGGATAAACCGCTCGCTGCTTGCGTTTTCGATAGCGGCCGATTCGGCTGTCGAGAGCATGCGATTCAGACGGGAGAACAAGTCTGCATCGTCACGGTCGGGGCGGATGTCGAGTGCGCGGCGTATCTCACCCAGACTATTCGATTCGACGAGTACTTCGGACAGTCGTCGTATCGCCTCGGTATCCAACGTGAGGTGGATGTCCTGTTCGATTCGCTTCCACTCGGCATCCGGTGCCGCCTGTGGGGGTGCGACCGGCGGGTCGTCGTTCGCCTGGAGCGCGGCAAGTTGGTCGTAACACGTCTGGAGATGCGATTCGAGTGTGTCCTGAGCCATCGACCCGACGAGGAGAGTCGTTACAGCGAGTCGGTCGGGGTCTGCAATGTGGTCGGTGTGGCTGTATGGCGAAAGGACGGTGGTGTGGTTTGTACGCGAAAGGTAGTATTTCGCGAAGCGCTCGACACGCGCAAGTCGCTCCTCCTCGGCTATCGACCGGTCATCTCCTTCGGGGAGGTACTGGTCGTGCCAGTGGTTTTCGACCTGTCCGTCCGTGGAGTGGGTCAGACGGTGGTGTACCCCTTCGTAGTCGACGATTCGCAATTCGACTGTCCGGTCTGTTTCGGTGTGCTCTGTGACCTTCATACGAGTGGAGCGGTGTGCGGCGTGTTTTGAAGATGGCTTGGAGTGTCGTACTCGTGTCGTGTGACTGATTCTCGTGTGCTCACTCGGATGGACACAGAAAGTGACGCGGCGGATGTTGACATTGGTATATCGTGTCTATAGGCCGAACATTTTATTAGAAAATAGTGATATCGTTATCATACTCTAACTGTATGCCACGCGAGGATTCCTACTCTGATTCAGATACGCCTGCTCTATCCCAATTCCAAAAGAATCGATTCTTCAAGGGGAAGTTGATGACGCCCCGGGATATGCAGGCTGAACAGGCGTATCACGCCGAACGGTTACACACTATCAATCGGTTCCTCAATGGCAAAGGAATCGTTCACGGTATCGAGGTGCAGTCTGTGACGGAGACGGGCGACGGTCTCGATGTGACGCTGACACCGGGATTGGCTCTCGACGGCAATGGTCGGCCAATCGTCGTCGAGCAACCCACGACGAAGTCGGTCCCGATGCCTGCGGACGATACTGTCTATCTCTTTCTCGAATTCGCCGAGGCCACGATGGAGACGATTCCGGTACCGGACACGGACGGTGCAGTCGCTGACGATACCGCACCCAACCGCACCGTCGAGTCGTTCACGCTCACGTACCGCGAGACGCCACCGAATGATGGAACGGTCGTGCCGGATGTCGGAATTCCGAATCTCCAGTCGGGCGACTTAGACCCAACAACCCTCCGGCAAGCACTCTCTGAGAGTTACCAGCAATACCAGCGAAATCGAGGAAGCCGCAGTCCGGACGTGTTCGTCGGGGCCTTCGAACGCACTCCCGATGGAAGTTGGGTTCCTCTCGACGATGCGCCAGCGCGACCAGTCGTCTTCGATAGCGAGTTCCTGTTTGGGGTACTGGTCGACCACGTTGCGGACGCCGACAACCCGCATCGAACCCCGGTCACGAAGGAACCGATGGATGTTCCCGAAGAGGTCGACGAAATCATGGAGGCGCTGGACGGACTCCAAACACAGGTCGAGACACTCAAAGACGACCGTCGGTCGCTCACGAGATACGTCATGCGAAAGACGATCAAAGACCGGATTCGGTTCTTCGAGGAACTGGCCGACAGAGTCCAAGAACAGAGCGGGAGCGCCAGTCAACTCGCACGTGGTATCGTCGACCGGTCCCGCGAGGACTTGGCGGCAGTTCGTGTTCGGGAGGAGGAGTACGAAACGCAGTTGGACAACCTCGTCGACCAACTGGTCGAACTCGGGGACCGCCTCGAACCCGTAACCACCGAAGAGAGTCTCGAGAATTATCTCCGTGCAGTGTCGAACTTGCAATCGGCAGTTGAGGAAGACCGGTCCTTGCTAGACCAGGTCGACGCCCACGACGAGGTGTGTGAAGCAGCCGACTCCCTCGAAGTCCTCTTGGACGTTGTTCCGATGGAACGCTGACTAGCGGTTTCCCGGTCAATTCGACGCCCTCGCGTCTCGGCGTACTGCTCGCTACCGACTGCAAATCAACGAATTACTCACGCTCATCTCACAAAACCAATTCTGCCATAAGATTTAAATTAATAATCACGATGACAACATTTATGAGAGACAGGTTAGAGTATTGATTTGTTGGAGTCATCAGACAAATGAGTGGATATCAGTCTCCAGGCGTTTATGTCGAAGAGGTTCAAAGCGGAAGCAAATCCGTCGAGGGGGTTAGCACTAGTACTGCTGGGTTCCTCGGTCAGACCGAGCGCGGTCCGGTCGAACCCCGCCTCATCACGAATTATTCCGACTTCGAACGGCTCTACGGTGCGAGCCCGAAGTCTTCCAATCTCGATGCGGCGGTCGATGGGTTCTTCAAGAACGGTGGGAGCCGCTGTTACATCGGCCGAGTCAGCGGTGCTGACGTTAACGACGTAGCGACTGGCATCCTCGCAGACGAAAACGGTACCGAAGTCGCCGAAGTCGAAGCCAACGGTCCCGGCCAGTGGGGCGAGTCTGTCGCTGTCATCGTCGAAGAGAGTCAGTACCCCGGCCAGTTCGACATCGTCGTCCGATACTGGTCCGAGGACCTCGAGTCGGTCAAGAAGCCGCACGGCGACCGTCCCGACCCGTCCCCCGATGTGGAGGAGGTTTACGACGGGCTGTCGGCCGACCCCGAAACGAGCAACTTCTACGAGAAGCAACTCGAAAGCTCGGTCCTCGTCGATATCGAGTACAAGGGCGACGGCGTGCCCGTCGAGGGCCTGACGTGGCTGCACCGCGATAGCCACCCGACGGCCTACTCCGACGGCGGCGTCGTCGAAGGCAGTGAAGAACAGACTGTCGTCCACATCCCCGAGAACCTCGACGAACTCGAGCAGGAGAGTCTCGAAAACATCGCCGAGCCGCTTGAACTCGAATTCGACGAAGAAACGGACAAAGACGAACTCGTCGTCGAACTCGAAGAGGTCCGCGAAGGCGAACGCGACGTTGACGCCGAAATCGTCACCGAGAAGCCCGAGGCAGACGGTGAAGTCTCCCTCAAGGACTACGAAGGTGTCAACAAGCCCGGTCTCCGAACCGGCCTCGCCGGCTTCGAAGCCATCGACGAAATTTCGATGGTCTGTGCACCGGACGAAAACGACGTCAAGGGTCTGACCGACTCGCTCGTCGCGCACTGTGAGAACATGGGCGACCGCTTTGCGATTCTGCAGTCGCCGCAGAACCCCGGTCCGATTTCCGAGATGGAGACGCCGGTCGACTCCACGTACGCGGCGTACTACTACCCGTGGGTCAAGGTGCTCGACCCCGTCACGAACCGCGAAAAGCTCGTCCCGCCGGGTGGCCACATCGCGGGTATCTACTCCCGGACGGACCAGGAACACGGCGTCCACAAGGCACCCGCAAACGAGGCGCTGCGTGGCATCGTCGGCCTCCAGCACAACATCACCAAGGGTGAACAGGACGTTCTCAACCCGAAGGGAATCAACTGCATCCGTAGCTTCCAGGGCCGCGGTATCCGCGTGTGGGGTGCTCGTACCACCTCGACCGACCCCGAGTGGAAGTACCTCAACGTCCGTCGCCTGTTCCTGTACATCGAGCAATCCATCAAGGAAGGGACGCAGTGGGCCGTCTTCGAGCCGAACGACCAGGACACCTGGGGTCGTATCCGGCAGTCCGTCAACAACTTCCTGCGCACGGTCTGGCGCAACGGCGGCCTGCAGGGCCAGAGCGAAGACGAGGCGTTCTACGTGAAGTGCGGTGAGGAGACGATGTCCGAAGACGACATCGACAACGGTCGCCTCATCGTCGAAATCGGCGTCGCACCGGTCAAGCCCGCCGAGTTCGTCATCTTCCGCATCAGCCAGGACACCGAGCAGGCCTAACTGCACCGTCGAACCGCCAGCCAACCGGCTACTCCGATAACCGACTTAACCAATGTCCAAATCACAACCAATCGCAAACACGCAATTCGACGTCGAACTCGACGGGACGAACATCCCGGGCGTCGTCGAAGTCAAGCTCCCCGAGAAGAACGTCCAGACGCACAATTACCGCGAGGGTACCGACATGGCCTCCGGGACGAAGCACCTGGGTGAGGTCACGTACACCAAACTCGAGTTCGCCCGAACCGCAGACAACTCGAACTCGGCTCTCGACGACTGGCTCAAGGCCGCCGAGGAGGGGCGCGAGAAGGACGCGAAAAAGCAGATTGCGGTGCTCCTCAAGGACCGTACCGGGAAGACGGTCGCCCGCTACAACATGGAGGGGGCGATGGTCATCCAGTACAGTCCGCCGACCCTGAACGCGACTCCCGGTGGCGACCAGATTGCAGTCGAGACCTTCGTCGTCGACTTCGACATGATGCAGGTCGACCGCTCGTAATGGGCAACCACACCACTGACCCCACGGATGGCTATGCAATCGACAGGTTCCGGGAGGAGTGTCACCTCGACAGCGAAGGCTACCTCCACACCGGGACCGCGTGTGGCCACGTTAACAGAATAATTATCAACACGAAAGAACAACGCCGGTAACAGATGACTAATCAGACGCTCCAGACCGAGTTCGAGTTTACCCTGCCGAAGGGCTACGTCGACGACGAAGGAACCCTTCACAAGGAAGGGAGAATGCGGCTTGCGACTGCCGCAGACGAAATTCAACCGCTGAACAACCCCCGCGTTCAGTCTAACTCGTCGTACCTGACGATAGTGCTGCTCGCGCGAACGGTCACGGAGCTTGGCTCGCTCGACACCGTGGACGAAAGCGTCATCCAGAGCCTCTTCGTCTCGGACCTCGAGTACCTGCAGGTGATGTACGAGCGCATCAACAACACCGGCTTGAATGCGGTCGATACCGCCTGTCCGGAGTGCGGTGAACCGTTCACCGTCGAAGTCGAAACTGGTGCACACGTTACCGACGCATCCGGTGACGGAATCGCGACGATGGAGTCGGACGCGACTGCAAGCGATGACTCGGACGCACAACTCCGAGATATCTCCACAGTCGCAGACGCGTCGGATGACGAACGCGACTCCCTCGTGGAGGACGTGGAACCGGGAAATCCAGCCGAGTGATTCACCTCCACGACCCTGACGTCCTGTTCGAGGAAGTCGCGTTCGTGGCATACCACTTCGGGTGGAGCCGCGACGAAGTCCTCGGGATGTCCCACTGGGAGCGTCAGCGGTGGTGTGAGGAGATAAGCGACATCAACGACGCGATGAACAGGAACGAGGGAACTGTTCCGGAGCGCCACCCCGAACAACAGGAAGCGTCCTTCCTCGACGACAGCGACGGTGGCACGGTGCTCTCGAAGTCGCTGGACGAGCTAGGCCACGAGTAACCCCACGAGAAACCACGTACACGACCATGTCAAACAGCGGAAATTCGTCCGACGGAAGACCCTACGGACAGTACAACTTCGAGGTCCTCATCGACGGTCAGTCCGTCGCGGGCTTTTCGGAAGTCTCCGGAATCGCGATGCAGTTAGAGACTGTCTCGTATCGAGAAGGTGGCGTCGACGAGTACGTCCACCAACTCCCAGACCAGTTCGCACACGCCAACCTGGTTCTCCAGCGAGGGCTGACGAACGATGTCACGTTCTGGGAGTGGATACAGGACGTGATGAGTGGAAACGTGACGAGAAAGAACGTGACGGTGCGAGTTCGGGAAAATTTCATGGGACCGAACACGTGGGGATGGCAGTTCCTCGGTGCGTATCCAACCACTTGGCGCGGCCCTGACCTCGTCGGTGGCCGACAGGGTGGTGTCGCTATCGAGACTATCGAACTCGCGTACCAGAAGTTCAACAAGCTGTCCGGCGCACCGAAGTAGCTCCGGAGTACGTCGCAGTCACCTGTTTTCGGGATTCCGTTCGACGCCAATGTCGCGTTCTGCGATACGCGTGAACGCTTCTTCGTTGATGGACTGAATCATCACTGGTGACGCTTCGACCGTCACTGACGGTTGATACGTGGCGTCGAACCGCGCCCACAGCGAGAGTACCTCGTCGAACGGTGGGTCAGTAATGGACAGTGCGATTCGGGTTTCTTGGTCGAGACCCTCGATATCGGTCGGTTCGAGCACACTCACGTCGTTGAGTGTCTGGAGAACGAGCCCGAGCGCCTGCTGTTGCCCGATGGTTCCGCTAACGTTGTCTTCGTCGTCTCTGGGGTAGGCCGTGACCAAGTAGTCGATAGCGACCGGCAGCGGAGGGTCGCGCCGGGACGACTCTCCGACCGGGGTCGTGTTCATCGACCCAACCGAGCCGTCTTTTCGTACCCGATAGGGATAGAACCCGATTCGAACGGTCGAGTTCGGGCCGATGTCCTCCGGTGAGAGGAGTTCGATTTCGTCGGGGTCGACGGGTAACCCCGGGTAACCGGCGGTCTCTGAGAGAAGGTCGACGAGCGCTTCGCTCACGTACCGGATTGCTTCGTAGGTCATCGGTCGAATCGCTCCCAACACGGTTGCCGTCTCGTCTCATCGCACGCTCGCATACGACGACCGTTCGGAGAGCGGCCGAAAAAGGATTCCGGGGCGAGGTCACCGTCGATTGCGTCGACGACGCTCCGATTCCTGTGGGGGTTCTGCGAGCGCATCCGCGTACGGTTCGAACTCCGATTTCCTGACTACACGACCAGCATCCCGGTAGTCTCGTTCCAGTACTCGAACAGCGTGTTTCATCTGAATCGACTCGGCGTCACAACTGGCCGCCTCGACGGCGATTCGTTTGGCTAACGATGCGATTTCGCCGCCGCTGAAATCGAACTGGGCGAGCCACTCGGCGTCGATGCCGTCTGTCGGTGTCTCGTCCGGGAACGCTGCGTTCCAGATTGCCTTTCGAGTCGCTTCCTTTGGGTTCTCGAACCGAACCGTGTGGTTGATACGACGCGTGAATGCTTCGTCGATATTCGAGGCGTAGTTTGTCGTCAGGAAGATGACACCGTCGTACGTCTCGATGCGCTGGAGAAGGTAGTTCACTTCGGCGTTGGCGTATCGGTCCGTCGCATCCGACACTTCGGCCCGGTCGCCGAACACCGAGTCAGCTTCGTCGAACAACAGGATTGCATTCGACTGTTCGGCCGCCTGGAAGATTTGTTCGAGATTCTCTTCGGTCTCGCCGATATACTTGCTCACGACACTGGAGAGGTCGATTTTGTAGATGTGCATGCCAACCTCGTTGGCGAGTGCCTCGGCAGCCATCGTCTTCCCGGTCCCCGGTTTTCCTTTGAACAGAGCGACCACACCAGTACTCTTGTCCGTGCCACGGAAGCCCCAGTCGTCGTAGATTTGGCCTCGGTTCGAGATGTGTGCCTGCAACTGGTCGAGTTTCTGGTCGGTCCGTTCTCGGAGGATGACCTCCTCGCGGGTGACACTCGGCGTGACGTGCTGTGCGAGGTCAGTCAACCGGCTGGATGATTGCGCACGACATCCCTTTCGAACGTGTTCGACGGTCAGGTCGTCGTCGCCTGCAAGCGTGTTCGCGACCGCCAGTGCAGACTCCATTTGGCCCAACGTCAGGTCGAACGTGCTGGCCATGCGTTCGGCATCGAGGTCGTCAGGCAGGTCGTCGGCGCGCGCGGTCCAGAACTCCCGCCGGAGCGGAATGGACGGACGGTCGAACTCGACGAGTGCGTCCACTACCTGCTGGTTGGTACCTGCGGGTGTCCAGGGGGACTCACCGAGTACGAATACGTCGCTCACGACCGGTTCGAAGCGGTCGATAATCGAGACAAGCGTCCGGTCTCCATCCGTGGCACCCGCCGTCACCTCGTCAGCACCGGAGAGCACGACCGGACGGGCCTGAAGGGCAGCCTCCCGTACGACGATATCGAGTGCGCCGGCTTCGACCACCGTCGGAAGGTCGACTTGGAGGTACGTCGCCTCCTCGCACAGGGCTTCAGCGGCTCGCCGGGGCCCGCTTCCCTGTGGTCCGTAGAAGTACAGCCGACGCCCGGACTTCCCGCTGTCACGGAGTGCCGCGAGCGTAGAGTAGGTGTCCTCTTCGATGAGCAAGTCGTTGAGCGTGGCGTCGGCGGTCGTTTCGGTGACGAATGCGTTGGCGGCGCTATTTTGAAGCGTTGACGGTGTTCTCAGACCAACGTCGACAGTGCCGTGGTCAAGCAGGAACGCGTAGATGCGGTCGCTGACGCGAAGCGAGTAGTCGAGCTTGGAGCTAGCCCGCCCGGACCCTTCGGGCGGTTCGAGGACGAGAAGACGGTACTCGGACAGAGGGGACCCTTGACCGAATAGGTCGGTCGCGGTCAGAAACGCTGCGGGTGTCGTCGAAAAGAGGTCGGCGACGAGACTGACTGTCGGCCGTTGTTTGCTGGCATCGTTGTGGAGTTCGGAGAATAGCTCAGCCCCGGCGGGGTCAACATCTGGAAAGAGTGCGAGCAACAGCACGTCCAGATGCTGTCTGGTGAGGTCGAACGCATCGACGAGAGTGTGGAGTCGCAGTTCGACACCCTCATCGACAGCGGCTGTTCGTTTCTCCTCGATTTCCGCCCGGTACCGTTCGAGGTCGCCTCGAACGCGACTGGGAACCACCAACTGCGTCTCCGCTGGCGTGGTGTGTGACTCACCGGACTGGAGCCGTCCGGCCAATCCCAGTTCGGAGCGTGGTAGCTCCTCGTGACGGCTCCCGAGAAGTTCGCGCAGGAGCAGGTCGAGACACCCGAGTTCGTCCAGCAGATGTTCGATTGTGTCCTCGTATCTCATTGTCAGAATTCGACGTGTTTCAACACTAAGAACTCTCGGAGATATATTTTGGCTGTTCACACTGGCAATAAAAAATATATAGGATGAATATCAATTCTGTGTTGAGAATGGGATTTCGCTCTGCAAAAGAGAAGACGAGCGAGGGCGAACAGTCCTCGGTCGTCCCGTCGATTCAGGAGCTGACGGGTGGTTCCGACCGCAGTCGTGGTGGGGGTGGGCGGTCACTGACGCCTCAGGACTACGAATCCCGGTTCGGCCTCGAAGCGTATCGGCCCGGGATGGACGTACAGATTCAACGACTCGTCCAGAGCCACGGCGCAAGTCAAGTTCGGCAGTGGGCCGACGAAGGAATGACTGTGGACACGATGGGCAAACCGCGGGATATGCGACAGTTCCGCGAGCGCCAAGACGAACGCCCCGCGGAGGTGCCGAAAGACATCGAGCGCCGGAACGCGAAGTCAGTCCAGCGCAGTCGCAATGCGCACCACGAAGCGTCCAAAGCCGGGGATGCGCAGGTTCCTGACAGCGTTCGGGACGTGATTTCGTCGCCCGGCCAACACCTCGACACGAGCATCCAGCGGGCGATGGAAGACCGCATGGGTGACAATCTGGGCGACGTTCGAATTCACACCGGTCCAACGGCTGCGAAAGCCTGTGAGGACATCAACGCTCGTGCCTTCACGGTGGGGAATCACATCGCATTCAACCACGGTGAGTACGACCCGTCAAGTGCTGAAGGCCAGCACGTGTTGGCACACGAGTTGGCGCACGTTCGCCAACAGACTGGCGGAGCGGTGTCGATGCTCCCCCAAGAAGGCGAGTTAGAAATTGACCCGGACGAACGTCTGGAGCGTGAGGCTGAGGAGACTGCCGAGCGTGTGATGCGCGGTGGAAAGCTGGGTATTCACCGGATGCGGAACTCCGAGGTACACGTCCAGCGGATGCCCGATGCAGAAAAGCTCGAACAAGTCCAGAACGCGAATGCGAGGCCAACAGTTGAGAGCTTAGCCAACCGCGTCAGTGAGCTGGAAACAAAAGTCAGCAGCGTCCAGAACGCAATTTCAGACATGACTGGGGGCGAAGCCGCCACTGAGAGTCTAGTTGCAGGAGTCACAGACGCTGCGAAAACGAGTGCCGGGACAGTTGCAACGAGCCTCATAGCTGGCGGAAGTGCTGCGGCCGGCGGCGTAAGCCTCGGAACGGCTGCACTCATCGCCGGTGGGGTCGGTCTGGGCGTCCACGGCTTGGAAAACCTCGGGCGTGCTTACGGTGACGACGCAATCCGGGGCGCAAAGCAGGGTGCGAAAGCAGCGAAAGACCGCTTCACTGCGCTCGGTGAACAAATTCAGGACGGCTACGGAAGCATCAAGGAACGCCTATCCAACATCAGTATCTTCAGTAGCGACGAGACTGGAACTACAGAGCCACGAGACTTATAAAATTTAATTATGGATGCAGAAATTTACGGAGAAGACGAGGTTGTAACCGGCGTCACGGTAGCCGATAACAACGGTATTGAACACGACATTCAGGTTGAACGTGACGGGAATATCTACTCACATCACCAAGATGGCTATCCAGACGATTCCTCGAAGCGTGAGCCGTGGGAAGGCCAAAACGTAATGCAGGCACGGAACTACGCTCGCTTCTACGTCGCCCGCGAGCGTGGGTACGACACCATTACACGGGACGAAAACCCCGACAGAATCAACGCCGCACGGCACGCGCTCGCCGCCCTCTCGAACGACGACTTTCTCGACCTGTTCGGTGCGTACTGTCGACAACACCGAAGTCACTACGACGAATCGGTCACTCGGCCCGTTTCACTCCCGGATAGCATCGACGAGGATGATTACTTCCAGTACGAACTCGGCATCTACCTCGATATCGATCATGACCGTCTCGACGAGAAAGCCGCAGACCTGAGCGACTTACTTGCCGAGGCGGCACTCGAACAGGATGAAGACACGCTCGACCGAATTCAAAGCGTCCTTGGTACTGACGGTGGGCAAAAAACGCTCACCGGAGAGACGGTCCAGCGCCTGACGCAGAAAGCAGACGAGCGAAATCTCGACGTCACCGATATCGTCAAAATCGATGCCGTCTCCGGTGTTCACGTACGCTGGGAGGACGAGGTCGGTCTTATCAACAAGCGAGTCGAAGAACGCCGTCAAGAAGGAACGATTCCGTACGACCGCGACCCAGATGCACTGGTGCAACTCCCACCATTCGATACTGGTGCACTCGATGACCCGGATGCAGTTCAGGAGTTCAAGGACTTCCTGTGCTATCATCTACAGTGTCTGGTCCGGGATTGTTTCGTCGGGATGGGCATCGAACCCCCACACGAGTTCCGTGTCGTCGGCCCGGGAATCTACCATTACGCGATTCGGTACAAGCAATTAGATTTCTATCCACCACTCCACGACCTCACCTCCGACGCTGTCGACCTCGACCAGTGGCACGAGGATGGCCTCATCGAATAGGGCCTTTCGCTCTATTCTCGACCAGTTCAAATTGAATTCAATCCATACCGTGCCTCAAGCATGAGTCTGAACCACCGAGACCGAACTGAAAGAAGCAGCCACAAACCTCGCAGCATCCCATGGAATCGACCTCGATGGAGACTCGATCAACGAGCAGGCCGTGAGTTCGCCCTCCACAGAATAACTCGCCGACTGGAAATCGTTCGGGAACGACCTTGCCGAACTCGCTTCCGAGGAGGAAGCTGACCTTACGGCCGGGTTGTACGTCGATGCGGTCTCGTCTCTGTACGCCTCGTACGTCGACGATGGTGAATACGTCGTGACCGACCCCGACGACTCGCCATTCGAGCACGAGCCAGACACGTATATCGAGCTTCCGCCGGTCGATCCGGGACCACTCGACGAGTTCCGCGAGTTCCTCGACCACCATCTGAAGTGCCAAGTGCGAGATTGTTTCGTTCGGATGGGAGTCGAACCACCGGAACCGTTCCGCGTGCTGGGGACCGGGCGGTTCGAAGCGACGGCCGCCTACAAGCTCATAGACATCTATCCAGAGTATCACGACCCTGAAGAGCAAAGCCTACTCGGGAAGGTCCGAGACCTGCTTTAAGGACTCAGATCCGCGCACTGACCGGTGGTTCACTCACCCCCAGCCATCTGGTCGAGTGCTGCTCACATCACCTCTTGGGGATTCCATAGGCTGAGTAAACGGGAGACTCCAACCGATAAGCAAGTTTTCAGACTGAGCTTACTACTTTGGAGCGACAGAGTTCACCGACAGATCAGCCGAAGCACGTCATAGTTTGGTGGTTGATTCCTCTTCACACACAATATTGTCGAGTCTACATTTACAAATGTACCTGTGTAAATTCAGAAAATCCATAATGTATTTTCACCTGTTATTTGAACCTCGGTCCTAACTACATCAGTACTACTTCGATGGTGACTCTCGACAGCGAGACGAGAGACGAAATATGAGGGGGTCTGGTGGTCTGGACGATGGTGGTACTAGTTTGGAGGGACTCCGAGCGCGAAGAGCGTCATCGGCGTCTGATTTGCCGCACGCGGCGAGAGATGTTCGGTGACGAGGTCATCGTAGAACGTGAACCCTCGACCACCCAGTTCGCGGTGGGCGTACGTGGCGAGGTAGAGTCGTCCGAGACTGATGCCACCCAGCAGTTGGGCCAGTCGGTATCCTCGATTCCCAACTCGGTCGACGATAGCATCCACGTTGGCCATAATGTACACGTTCACGGCAGCATCACCGACCACTCCCTGGTCGAGTGCAAGGTGACCTGCAGTTCGCCGACTTGTCTCTCCGAGGCGTTCGAGCACGTTCTGCTCGGGGAAATACTGGTACGCCCCGCTTGGAATGCCATCGACGGCATGGACGAGGCAGTAATAGGATACCAAGTTCGATGCGTTCTCGCCACAATCGGTCGGAATACCTCTGAGCGCCCGGTCGAGAACCGTCGCGAACTTCCGGTCGCTGATGGCGTCGTCGCCGTATTCGCGTAGCGACCCACGGCGTTCGATGGTGGCGTCGACTGGACGACTGGTTGCTGTCTCCGTATCGACGGGGTCGAGTTCGACGAGTTGGCCGTCGCCCGGTTCGGGTGCACCGAACGCGTGACTATCCCCGTTGTCGAATTGCTCACGCCAGGTACGGACTGCCGCAGCATCACCGAGTGTGCTCTGTCGCCACGCGTCGTAGATAAGTGGGTAGTCGACGACGTGGTCAGATAACGGGGTTTCGTCGGGAGCAACGTGCTCGATGTCTGGTGCATCTGGAACTGGATTGCCAGCCCCGATTGGGACAAGTTCGAGTGGTGCTTCCTCCGTGGGGTCGATGCCGAGCAGTCGAGTAACAGGTTCTTCTGCAAACCCAGACACGACCGACGAGGGTTGATTGAGCGCAGACGCGACTGCAAGTAGATTCGAAAGAATCGTCCCCGAGTCCCAGAATGCGTGCCGGTACGTTCGCTCGCGGTACTTCCAGGCGTTGCGCCACCACTGTGAGGTGACGACGAACGTCACCGGCGCGTTCGTAACTGCCGGTTGGTTTGCCGCCGCCTGTGCGAGTACCCCTCGGTAGTCCCCCTCTCGAAGCACGTCGAACACGTTCGAGACCGGGTCGAAATGATAGACGCCGGCGTTGAGTCCGCTGATGTCTCCAGTGATGGCATAGAGGTCTATGTGATAGAGTTTCCCCGTGCAGGCGGCGGCCCGGAAACGCCGTTGTTTGCCGTGGATTTGCAGTGTTTTGGTCACCCCAGTCGAATAGTGACACAGTGTCTGCAGCGACTCGCTGCCGACCTGTGGCGAACGAGTTCCCGGGTGGGGGTCTGGTGATGCTGTCGCAACCGCAGTGAGTACTGGTTTTTCTACCGACTGCGGTGGCCTCTTGAGCGAAACCTGCGGTAGTGATTCGTACTGTTTGGATGGTCGCGGCTTATTCTCGAAATCGAGCGAGAACGTATCTGAGCGAATCCGCTCCGGAGAGTGTTTCGTTTGTTCGTGGTACGTGCGAGCATCAACCATGTAGTTACTTTGAACGACAGCGGCAAACTACTTTCTCTGCTTTCATCTTCGGATATAACCTCGCGCACGAGGGACGACAACCGTGTTTGTCTCGCTGACTCAGTGGTGGGTTCTTAAAATTAAACTATATCTTATAGCTATACTGCGCAACTATGATGTCTCCATCGAACCCTTCGCGTTGCTCAGTCGGTCAACGGCCACGGGATAGAATACCACTACAAATATCATCATTTTGAGTTTTATCTTCGCGTTCTCAACCCCACCCTACTAGTTGGATATAGATGTGGACTAACCAAACAATTCGATGGGTGGTGATTGATGTCCCATTTCTCCTTGGGATTTAGCACTGTGTTCTCTATCCAGTTAAAATTGGTATATTGGGAGAAGGTGGTTCTAACTCTTGACACTACCCACTAGCTCTTCACTTCTGAGTAATGTTGTATGTCAGCAATACATGTTGCTGGTTGTATCAACAGTAGGTCCGTCAATCAGAGCCATTCAATCTCTATCCTCTCCAATATTTTACTCATCTCGTGATTTTTTTTTTGTTTCCCGAGGGTGCCAAGACGACCGCTCGAAACCAACAAGACAGTGCTGTAATTCGATCTCTAGCTGAAGAGTGCTGGTCGGAATCGGATAACAAAGTCCAGAGACTTCCGGATGACCGCCCAACGTTCTGAACCACAAGACTGTTAATCTCGTTATCTGATTGAAACAGACGAATAAGACAATGCGCCGCCGTCAATTCCTCCACGCATCCGGTCTCGCGGCACTTGGTGCCCTGGCTGGATGTCTCGGTTCGAATTCACCTCCCCCGCGAAAGTCGAGTGTCGTCTCCGACTTCCAGATGTCTGATGGAAAACTCGTCATTGACCTCGCAGACGACACGTGGGTCATGTCTCGATACCAAGAGAACGAACAGTCCCTCTCGGGTGTCAGCCCTATCGGCGTCGCCAGCGCGAAAGGCAAAGGCGGTGGCGGTGGCCGAGGTGCAACCGGTCGTGGTTCGGGTGGGTACTCGTCGGCCCCGAGAACCGTGCACGGCCACGCGTGGTACCACGGTGGGGACTACGCGGACGACTGGTACGAAGACCACCGCGACGAAGTGGACCGATACAAAGTGGGTATCGCCGCACTCGGTATCGCATACCTCGGGTCGACAGAACAGATGAAAGACGACGCTCCGGATGCCGGTCCAGTTCCGTGGGACAAGACGATTCAGGACCCCGGCGACACCGTCACGTACGACATCACCAATCGAAGCGAGTTCCGTCGAGACGGGTGGTACCGCATCGGAGCGAATGTCGTCGGTTCCAAGGTCAACCACAACTTCCGCTGGGAGTGTTACGACCTCGAAGTCGACAGCAGCGTCACCGACCAGGGGTTCGAAGTCGACGAACAGTGGAAGGTGTCCCCACGAATTTGAGCGGACAGCACGCACACCGTCGGTCCTCGAATCACCGTCGTAACTGACTCCCTCCGCTGAGATGTCCACCACACGAACCGACACCGGCACGCTCCTGGCACTCACATTCGTAGTGTCGTTCTGTAGCTTCGCCTACGAGTTCGTCTACTCGGAACTCCTCACGGTGATGTACGGCGGAACGGTGACGCAGTACGTCATCACGGTCGGGTTGTACTTCTTCAGTCTGGGCGTCGGGGCGGCGCTTTCAGACGACCTCGATGCCACGGACCTCGGCGGGAACTTCTTCCGCACGGAAGTCTTCCTCGCCGCCGCGGCCCCGGCGGGCTTCCTGCTCGTCATCGGCCTCAACAGCGTTCGAATCCCGCAGGAAGTTCCGCCCGTGGTAATCTGGACGTTGGCGCGTCTCCCAGTCATCGTCGTCGGGTTCCTCTCCGGGTTCGAACTCCCACTTTTGACCCATATGGTGGACGAACTCGATGCCGGCGAGCCGACGCCGCCCTCGTGGATTCGAACTGTCGGCATTCGTGTTCACGACGCCATCGTTTCGATGCTCGGTACCGTCTGGGCCGTCGAACGGGCCGAAGGGCAGCGGAGTGGCCTCTCTGTCGTCCTCGCCATGGACTACGTCGGTGGATTGGTCGGTGCTGTCGTGTACGCCCGCGTTCTGTATCCAGTGCTCGGGCTCATCCCAACGATATTCGTGTTAGCACTGCTCAATGGTGTTGCTGCGCTCGTCTTCGTCGCGCACTTTGGGTCGTGGCTTCCGGTCGGTTGGCGCGGCCGAACCGAGGATAACACGCTCTCTCTCGGGCATGTGTCTACGGTTCTTCTCGTCGTCTGTCTGCTCTTGACGGCGTCGTACGCTGGCGTCGTCGCAAAACACGACGCAGCGGACGAACGGCTGTCACAACTCTATCTGGAACAGCAAATCGAAAACGAGTATCCACCTGGTGCGATGCACGTCGATATCGTCTCGCAGGACACGACCACGTATCAGCACGTCATCCGGTACACTCGGACATGGTCCGGTTCCGGGCCGAATCCTCACTTCACCGGCGAGACCGAGCAGTGTCTCCGTTTGGGGACAGCGGTACAACTGTGCGAAAGCTGGGCGGACAGTTACCATCAGGGGCTCGTGGACGTTCCCATGTCGCTTGTTGACTCCGGCCCCGAAACGAAGGTTCTCGTCGTCGGCGGTGGTGACTGGATTGCTATCGACCACCTTCGGGCGTACAACGTCACCGTCGACCACGTGGACCTCGACGGCGAGTTTATGGAGCAGACGAAGACTGACCCGTTCTTCCGTACGTGGCATGACGACGCCTACGAGTACGACAGGCTGAACACGACTGTCGCGGACGGATACCGCTACCTCCAGCAGACGAACGAGACGTACGACCTCGTCCTCCTCGACGTGCCCGGTGCGACAGATGACGACCTCCTCCAACTCTATTCGACGGAGTTCTATCGCTCGGTTCGGACGCACCTCTCCGACGACGGCGTCGTCGTGACGTGGGGCTACTCACCCGACGGCTACCCCGCACATCACAAAGCGTTCGTCAACACGGTTGGTGCTGCGGGATTCACACACCAGCTTTCGTACTGGGTTCGCGAGGATATCGACTCCGACGGCGACACCGAACGCGTCGAGCAGTTCTATGTCTTCGCCCCCGGCGACCGACGACCACTCGTCGGTGCCCACGAGACCAAGTACGTCCGGACACACCGCGAGCACTACCGCGATGTCGAGTGGCGTGCGGTCCCTCGCTACCGTGGTGTTCGAGCGAACTCCATCTTCCATCCAAACTACGACATCCTCGTCGATACGTAATCATGTCCTCCGAAATTCCCACCGAGACACCGACTGCACTGTACTTCGGCTATGCGACTGAGGTTCCCGACTTGGCGTCTGTCGAAGTGAAGACCGTCCACCCCGGGACGCTCGTGGGGGAACTAGCGGTGTTCACCGTTATCGGTGAGTCGCACTATGTCGGCATCCCGGGACTCGACTTTCACGAACTCTGTTCGTGCAAGCCACTTCCCTCAGAGCAGACCCACGAGACACCGCTTTCTGTCGGCGTCGAACGCGAGTTCTACTTCGAGAGCGAGCAACTCGACGCCCGGACGGTCGTTACGGGAGCACCGCTCGATTCATTCCCCGGTCCCGACGAGTCGACTGTCGCCTACCGGTTCGGTCCCGACGCGTGGACGACGATTCACGCGTCGGACATTGGCTACGAGACGTACCACACCTACCCCGAATACGAACTCGCGCTGTACACGGAAACCCGACTGACGCCGACCACGTCCGGAACGTCAGAATTCGCCAACAAAACCACGCAACAGATGACACCACGACGATGACAAACAACACTGCCACAACCTACGACGGAGACGTAACGCTGAACGGTTCGGAACAATCGCCGGTCGAGATACAGGACCCTGCAGACGTGTTCGTCGGAGGGGAGAGTATTACCGGCGACCTCACCGTCCAGAACGCAGAGTACGTTTTCACGCACACGCCCGTCAGCGGCGCTGCAGCTGTCTCGAAGGGCGAAACCGAGACCAACATTCGCGGCACCCTCGAAGATGGCTACGTCCAATCTGTCGACGGCGACGTGCTTCTCACCGACGCCGAAGACGTGTTTATCGCGGCCGACGCCGTCGATGGTGCGGTCTCGGCACCGGGCGCAGAGAACGTCTATACGGACGAATCAATTCCCGTCGATTCGCCCGACAAGTACGATGTGTCGACGTTCGGATGGCAGCAGTCGGGGTCCGCGACCGACCCCGAATCTGGCGTCTATGCGGTGGGGATGGACCACGACATCGAGTTGGAGGCGGTCCGACGTGACGTGGACTTGTATCTGGTCGGCCATGGCCACGACGTTCGAGTCGATGGCCGGGGCGCGAGCGTATCGGTTCACTTCGTCGGCTACGACAACACCGTCCATGTCGGTCCGTACCTTGCTTCGGCGGTCGAGACGGACACCGGATTCGACAACGAAATCGACGCCGACCCGTACCCCGCCGAGGACCTCGTCGAGATGTCGCGTCGGGAGGCGTACTCCAATGCCGGATTCGGCCGTCGGAAAGTGACCTTTCAGGTTCCGAACGAGGACGACGAATGGTGTCCGAACTGTGGGCAGGCCGCCGAAGCAATCATCGAGCGCCACCAGATGGAGGCGTTTTTCGTCTTCGGGTGGCCGCTTTGGACCTACGACAGAAGTACCAATCCCGCACGCGAGTGTGAGAACTGCTCGCCGAATGCGGTTCACGCGGAACTCTCGGAGCGGGAACGACGCGAAATCTTCGACTGACGGTACTCGCTTATCGCTCGATTCTCAGAAGACCTTACCGCGGTACTCTTTCGGAGGGCCGGAGTACGAAGAACCAGCACCCCTCTAAGATATATTTTGAGGTTTCATTCAAGCAACAAACAATATATAGGATGAATATCATGTCTGTAGTAAGAATGGGTTTTCGCTCTGCGAAAGAGAAGACGAGCGAGGGTCAGCAGTCCTCGGTCGTCCCGTCGATTCAAGAGTTGACGCGGGGTTCCGGCCGCAGTCGTGGTGGCGGCGGTTCGCTGTCTCCACAGGAATGTGAAGACCAGTTCGGCCTCGACATGTACATGGACGGCTTGGAGACGAAGGTCCAGCGCCTCGTCAAGAGCCATGGTGCCAGTCAAGTTCGGCAGTGGGCCGACGAAGGCATGACCGTCGAGACGATGGGCAAACCGCGGGACATGCGCGCGTTCCGAGAGCGCCAGCAGGAACGCCCTGCCGAGGTTCCAAAGGACATTGAGCGTCGGAACGCCAAGTCAGTCCAACGCAGTCGCAACGCGCACCACGAAGCGTCGAAAGCCGGTGATGCGCAAGTTCCTGATTCAGTTCGGGACGTGATTTCCTCACCCGGCCAACAGCTCGATACCTCGATTCAGCGGGCGATGGAAGACCGCATGGGTGACAATCTGGGCGACGTTCGAATTCACACCGGTCCAACGGCTGCAAAAGCCTGCGAGGACATCAACGCTCGTGCTTTTACCGTCGGAAATCACATCGCGTTCAATCACGGTGAGTACGACCCGAATTCCGCGGAGGGCCAGCACGTCCTCGCACACGAGTTGGCGCACGTTCGCCAACAGACTGGCGGGGCGGTAAGTATGCTTCCGCAAGAGGGCGAACTGGAAATCGACCCGGACCCGCGCTTAGAGCGTGAAGCCGAGGAGACTGCCGAGCGCGTGATGCGTGGCGGTGAACTCGGTATCTTCCGGATGCAGCACTCCGACGTGCACGTCCAGCGCTCGAAGAAGTATACCAGACGCGAGTTCTTCACCGGGGAGGCGAGTGCATCAGAAACTGCGAAGGCGGTGGATGATGCAACTGATCCGCAGCGGCTGCTTGAAGGAATCGTGTCTCAGGCAAAAGACATCGACTGGGTGAGCGTGTTCAAGAAGGCTGGACTCGCGGCAGCGAAGACGAACCCAGCGGCGAAGGCTACGCTCACTGCGGCCGACGAACTCGATTCGCAACTTCGTGATGACTCTGTTACCGAAGACAGTCTCATCGCACAGTTAGAACAACGCGACCCGCCTCAAAGTTGGGTGAAAACTATTGCCCAGCAGGCAGCCGATATCGTGCAAAATCGGGCTACTGGTTCAGAACCCATTGCCGGTGAAGGAGGGCACATTTAAAAATGAAGGCTGTTGTAACCGGAGAAACTGAGGAATTGGTCGGTGTTAATCTGCGCGATAATAATGGTGCAGAGCACGTCATGGACGTTCGAAAGGTAGACGGGAAAGTCACTGCACATCAACAGGACGGCTACCCGGACGACCCATCGAAACGGTCGATGATCGATGAAGTCGAGCCGATCAATCAAGCCGTCCGCTACGCACGGTATCACGTCAACCGCGAACGAGGCTACGAGACGATTGACTGGCGACAGGACCCAGACCGGACGCTTGCTGTGGCACTCGTCATTGCCGACTTAGACGTAGACGAGGTTCGCGAGTACTTCGGTACCCTCTACGACCAAGTCCGAAGCCACGTTACAGACACTGACCGACCAGTCAAGCTTCCGGACGGGGCTGCCCCTGGTCACATCGTCTACCAACAGGATGTTTACCTCGGCCTCGACGACCAAGCGCTCGTCTCGCTGGTCGAACGCGGCTCAGAACTCGGTCCCGAGGGGCTTCCGGACAACGACGGACCTCTCGAAGATGTCGTTGCGGAGCTTCTTGAGACAGCACAATCGGAGATGGATGCTTCCGACTTGGTAGTCGAAGCCGTCTCAGGCGTCCACGTGCGGTGGGATGACGCCAGCGGCACCTACCACCACGAGCGCTCTGAGCAGCCGACCATTGACCGCTCACCAGATGCACGCATCGACGTCCTCCCATTCGAACCAGAGAGCATCGAGGACTTCCAGTTCCAACTCGTCCGCAACCTCGTCTGTCAGGTTCGGGATTGTTACGTCGAGATGGGCGTGACACCACCGGAACCGGTTCGAATTCAGGGGCTCGGCAAACACAAAACAGCGACGTGGTACGAGCACTACAACTTCTACCAGCGGTATCACGACCCGCGAGTCGACATCGACTGGGGTGCACTCGAACCCCCCGAACACCGTGACGATTGAGGGATAGTACGGAGTGGACACTCAGTGGGGCGACCAGCCCACCACCGGCAGCGAGCCAGCAGTTCGAATTAACCTGTTGCCGTACGACCCTGAGTCGTTCGAGGAGTACACGCCCGACGATGTCTATTCGCTCCCGGGTCTGACGGCAGACACTGTCACAACTGACACATAGTTTCTCGGCTGCTTTTGATGGGGGTGCCAATCCCCAGACCACTCGGCGGCCCGCAGACCGACACTGTTGTCCGAAGAATTATATCATAAACCCAGAAAATGCATACAGTACGAATCTCACGCCTACGCTAGTATGCGAGCCACCGAGATTTACACGGAGGCAGTTTACCCATGTCGAGAAATGAGACCAAACCCGCCTTGATGTCCTCGTCTACGTGTCGGTACACGTTCGACCCGTCGATACAGACGGATGCACACCTACAGACGACGTGGGAGTGCCCGCACGAGGCCCACCCTGAAAGCGAGTTCTGTGTGTTCCACATGACCCGCGACGAACGCGCCTCGCTCGATGTATCGGCCGACGATATCGTCGACGAACTTCGAGACAACCTCCAGTCTTCAGATACCCGCGTCAACGAGTACATCGGCGCAGACCTGCCGCATCTCTCGCTTACGTATCAAGATATTAACGGCGTGACGAACCACGTCCTGAACTTCCAGCACGCCGATATCGATGGGTTGGACCTCACACACGGGAAGCTCGAACAGGGGTTGATTCTCCGCGAGGCAACCATTGGCCATCTGAAACTCGAAGAGGCGGTCCTCACGGGAACGGTCGATGCACAGCGACTGACAGTCCAAGGCGAGGTCAAGACGGACGAGGCAACATTCGAGGAGGAAATCTGGTTCACCGGCGCAACGTTCCACGGCGACGTGCAGTGCGACGAGACGACGTTCCAGGCCGACACGAGTTTCGCGGAGACGACGTTCCACGGCGTCGCGAACTTCCGGAACGTCGAGACCAGCGGGACGAGTCACGTTCTCGACGACCACATCACGTTCGCCGATGCGACGTTCCGCGACGACGCGAGTTTCCGACAGGCCACCTTCGAGTACGTGACGTTCGAAGGCGCGCAGTTCACTGCTGGGTCTGACTTCGAGCACGTCATCTTCGGCGGCGACGCTCGGTTCGACGGCGTGACGTTTCAGGAGATGGCGGACTTCGACGAAGCGCGCTTCGACGACGACGTGAGCTTTACCGACGTTCGGTTCAAGCAACTCGCCGAGTTCCGGGGTGTCGAGTTCAACGGCGGCAGTCGAACGACCCACGACGACGTGACGTTCGAGGGAGCGACGTTCGAGGGCGAAGCGGACTACAAACTGGCGCGATTCCGGTTTTCGGACTTCAAGGATGCGGTGTTCAAAGGCGCGGTCAACTTCGACCGTGCGACGTTCACCGCGCGGACTGATTGCCACCGTCTGGAGGTCAGCGACGAACTCAACCTCTCGTTTGCAACGTTCGAGGGCGGTGCCAACTTCGACGGGAGTCGTTTCCGAGGGGATGTCGTCGCCGACGAGACGAGGTTCGGCGGCGACGCCTCATTCGACACTGTAGCGTTCGAGTCTCGCGCCCGCTTCGGTGAGGCGCGGTTCGAAGAAGACGCGAGTTTCCGAAGCACGACGTTCCACGGTCCTGCAGAGTTCCGTGGCACGCTGTTCGAAGGTGAGATGCAGCATCTCGAAGCGAACGCGTCGTTCAACGAGGCCGTCTTCGAGGACAGTGCGGAGTTCGAAGCGGCGAACTTCACCACCGCGTCGTTCTGGGAGACCACGTTTCACGACCAATCTGACTTCCGTCGTTCGGTCTTTCACGAGACGGCTCGATTCCGTGTCCACGGTGGGGACCGGGAGACGTATCTCGACTTCACCGACGCAACGCTCAACGGCGGGACGATTTCACAGGTCGCGGGCGAGGCGACACCCTACGATTTCACTCGTGCGACGGTTGGCGACATCCAACTCGAAGGCGACGGGAACGAGCACGAACTGCTCGACCACTTCCGATTTTGCCTCACCGAGTTCGACTGCTTCGATTTCAGCGACCACCACGGCTATCTCGAACGGAACGACTGGACTATCCACGACTTCGTCGGCAGTGTATCCACCGGTCAGTTCGCCGTCGAGATGACGCCCGAAATAATCGAAGAGACCTACCGGAATGCACAGGACAGCGCCGACGCCGTCGGCGACACCCCCGCGAGCAGAGAGTTCGAGTTCAAGCGATACTACTACAACCGCAAGAAGAACTTCGATATCATCGTCAACGAGTACTCGTTGAACACGTGGGCTCGGGGCAAGAAAGTCGCCAGCGTCGGTCTCAACCTCTTGATGCAGGTGACGTGTGGCTACGGGAACCGACTGCCGAGAATCGCCGCACTCACATTCCTCTTACCGGCGCTCTTCGGGTTGGCATACGCCACCGGTGGCCCATTCCTGACGCAGGCGGGAAGCGTCTTCGACCCCGCGGCGGTCGATAAGACCACGATGGAGGTTCTCTTCGACAGCGTCTACTACAGCTACATCAGCTTCAGCACGGTCGGCTACGGCGACATCAACCCGCTCGGTCCGGCAGCGCGTGTCCTCGCAGCGAGTCAGGGGATGTTGAACGGGTTGTTCTTCACCCTGCTCACGTTCACGCTGTTCAAGCGGGTGCTCGGCGGGAACTAATCGCCACCGCCGGACGTTTTTCGGGTTCGAAAGAGGTTCGGTGAGACGACGTAGGTGCGTAGCGGTTGCTGTCGACTCCGTTCACGTGGTAGAGTGCATAGGGGCGGGGAGGCTTCAACCCAACTAGGGTTCGTCTGTAACGACCGGGGAGATGGTCTGGCGTGTCCTTTCCCGTCTGCTTCAACCCAACTAGGGTTCGTCTGTAACCATCTGGTGCCGCCGCGAGCGGGTTGCTCCGGTGTTTGCTTCAACCCAACTAGGGTTCGTCTGTAACGTCTGCTGATGGTTTCCCGAAGATCGTCATCAAGGCTTCAACCCAACTAGGGTTCGTCTGTAACCTCCGTACGCAGGAAGTTCCAGAGACCGATGTCGTGCTTCAACCCAACTAGGGTTCGTCTGTAACCCGAGAGTCCGACGGCCGAGTAGGTCGTTGCGATTCGGAGCTTCAACCCAACTAGGGTTCGTCTGTAACGAGCGGAGTTCACCGTTGATGAGGCTCTCGACGTCCTTGCTTCAACCCAACTAGGGTTCGTCTGTAACACGTCGTGGTCATCCGACTTGCACACGTGGACGGTGCTTCAACCCAACTAGGGTTCGTCTGTAACTCCCGTCCAACCCGTCGCGACGGACCAGCGAATCGCCCGCTTCAACCCAACTAGGGTTCGTCTGTAACAATTGTACTCGTAGACGACAGTGGCAACGAACTCAAGCTTCAACCCAACTAGGGTTCGTCTGTAACGAGGTTGTCACGGACAAACTCGACAGGTATTACGATGGCTTCAACCCAACTAGGGTTCGTCTGTAACCCCTCAGAGAGAGCAAAACTGCAAGCGTTACGGGATGCTTCAACCCAACTAGGGTTCGTCTGTAACCACGGCCCTGTAGGAGTTGTAACGCGCCGCTTAGTTGGCTTCAACCCAACTAGGGTTCGTCTGTAACCCGCCGACGGTGGACGCCGACGACGAGGTTCCCGAGCTTCAACCCAACTAGGGTTCGTCTGTAACCATCGACAGTGCGGATTGTTGTCGCTACCTCCGACGGCTTCAACCCAACTAGGGTTCGTCTGTAACCATGGCCAATTTGAGTGCCACAGCGACTCTACAGGCCGTTATCACTCAAGTGTTTCCGTCGACCCCCAATACCCCCAAACCCCCCGGGGGGTCGACGGAACTTCTCGGAGTTCACAATTCAACGTCCATTATCTGGATTCATATCCCGGACTGAACTCGGGGAGTGGTGTTCGCCTCGAATTTCCACACCAAATTCACTACTGCCGGTTCATCCCACTTTCAGACACGTCAGAATTTATATGCCCATACAGAGAACAATCATCTTGAATGACTCGTGTTACCATAACAGAGGTGATTCTGCAGAATGCGCTTGATGGTCCGCTTGAACGCCCAGTGTGACGCGACCTATCAACACGCGTACCACCATAAGCTTCGAGGGCGGGTGTGGCGGGCGCTCGAAGGGTCGAGGTTCGACCGTGAACACGACAACGGTCAGCCGCTGGGACTCGCATTCAGCAATATCTTCCCGTGGGGGTCGATTCGGGAGGGCGACCAACGCTCCGTGCTATTCGCCTCGCCGCGCGAAAACTTGCTCGCAACAATCGCTCGTGACCTTCAGCGAAACCGCGAATTCAACGTCGGAGAGATGGCCTTCGAAGTCGCCGACCTGTCGCAACTCTCCGTCGACGTTGGTGAACCTGGCACTCGGGGAGTCATCGAGACGGCAACGGGTGTCGTCATTCGGTTGACCCCCGAGCACCGAGCGCGATACGGTATCGAAGCCGACCACGATACTGCGACCTACTGGCGTCCCGAACACACCATCAAGCCGTTTCGGGATGCCATTCGAGCGAACTTGCAGCATAAACACGACCGGTTCGCCCACGAGTACCAGGACGGGCCAACCGATGTCGAGGGCGACCTCTTCGAAGGCTACGACCTGCTGAAGACGTACGCGCTCCCGGTGACTGTTACAACTGGGACGACGCTCGACGTGCTTCTGAGCAAGTGGCGATTCGAGTACCGCGTTCGAGACGATACGCACCGCCGTCATCTCAACCTCGCACTCGATGCGGGACTCGGCGGTCGAAATGGGTTTGGGTTCGGCTTCTCGAATATCGTCGAGAAAGTCGGACCCGGCGAGAGTGAACTGGAGAGGGCAGATGCTTTCGCCTGAGGAGTTCAGGGAGGCGTACTCCGATTCGGAACTCCGCGAAGAACTTCCCGACCGGCCAATCGGTTCGCTTCGGGATATTCAGCACCTCTACGGAACGCTATACACGCTCGCAACGACGGGTGGTGGTCAGTACGCACCGTATCTCACTCCGGATGCAGCGGCAGACCTCCTCGACGAACCGGACAGTCTCATCGTGGTTCGTGTCAATCTTTCGGGAGACACTCCCGAATTGGCGTCGGATACGAAGGGGCCAGTCTGGGTAACGAAGTACACGGCGGACTTAATTCCGAAGGTTGCACACTGTAAATACCCTGCTGCTCGGGGAATTGACCACAGTGTCACCCATCAGGCTGGTAAGAACAGTGACCCGGAAAAACTCGCCCGCTACACGAAAGAACGGCTTTCCAAGTGGTCGACTGATTCGGTCGTTCAATCCACCGCGGAGGAGCACGAAGACGGCTGGGTAATCGATGCACTCGCCGAGTTAGGCGACGACGAGAACGCTCTCGAAAGGCTCGAACGCGACGTTCATTCGAACCTCAGCGGGTCGACGACAGCGCTTCTCACGGTCCAAGTAAAGCTCGACGCGGACAGTCCGTACCAGTGGCCTGGCGACCTCGACGTTGCGATGGCTGCGATGCGGAGCCGAAAACTGTCGAAACTCGTCTCTAAGGGCAAAGCGTCCGACTCTGCTGGGGAAGCGACAGACCTCATCACGGGGCACCGAACCCGAACTGTCGGAACTGCGCAGGACCCGTTGAACTACTTCCTTGGCAAGCAGCTTGAGAAGTTTCCTGGATTCGACCCCGACCAAGCGTGGAGGACGCACCCGATCTCCGAGGATGCTGCAATCACGCTAATGAATGCAGAGACGTTCATCGATGCGTGTTCGTACCGGACGTTCGGTGCTCGCGTCTACTATCTCCCCTACTTTTTCGGCAAGCCAGGGGTTGAAGACGCGCACCTCCTCTACGGAATGTTGTACGATACAGTCGTCGCGGACGACTCAGAACACGGATTGACGCCAATCGAGACGGCATACCAGCGCCGTGAGAAGTATTCCGTGAACGAGAACACGCTTCGATTCTACGTCTCGGCGGTCATGCCCCACCAGATGTCGCGGTTCGATGTCTTCGGCGAGACGATGAACGGGCGAATTCAGTTTCCGGCGTCGCTCTCGTCGGCCCATCGCGACTTGCTCCGGACTGCTGCATTCAAAGCCGATAGCGAACGGACCGCGGCGCTCCCCACGCACGAAAACTGGCCGCTACTTTCGGGGAATGACTTCCTTGGAATCGTCTCGTCTGGCTCGTACTTCTATCAAACACTCCCGACGGGAGACGACGATACCGACGCAAGCGCTGACGACCTACGCATACAGGCACTCGTTGCAGTCCTCAGTGGAGATACGATACCGGTGTCGACACTGTTAGAATCGTACGTCGAGCGAGTCATCGACGAATCAGGTGACGACGAATACGGCTTCCCGTTCTTCAGAGTCGCTAGCCAGTACGCACAATTGTGTGCACTCGCGGCTGCGAAACACGACTTTCTCGAAGCAGCGGGGGAGCAGCGCTCGATTGCCCAACCACCAACATACGAATCACGAACCATGCCAGAGATATCGGAGAAAATCACAGACGGCGGATACCCCGGGGCTGAGAAGCTCGAAGCGTTTATCGAAGAGACGCCAGCACTCGCGACGAACGACCAGCGATGTGCATCGTTCCTGCTCGGCGCGCTTGTCGGTGCTGTCGGGAACTATCAGGAGTACAAACACGACCGCTCGACGACGCTCGTCGACCAGTTCCCGGTTCAGGCAGTCACTCGCAACCGAATCAAGAAGGTCGCCGAAGCGGCCATCGAGAAGACAATCACCTACACGCGACAGGAGAAGAAAGGCAACGCGAGTTATCCCGGGACGAAATTCGACTACATCGTCGACCGACTCCGGGAAACGATCATCAACCCCGACCCAGACGATTGGAAAATCGACACCGCTGACCTTCGATTCTACTACGCACTCGGTCTCACCTACGGCATGAACGACCGACCACTCACTTCGAACAGCGACGTTGAACAACCGGACCCTAGCAAAAACTAACATGACTGAACAATCCAACACCGTCGAGAACCGCTCAGAAATCGTCTTCCTCTACGATGCCGTCGATGCAAATCCAAACGGCAATCCACTCAGTGGAGCGAACCGTCCGCGTATCGACCCACAGACCCAACAGGCAATCGTCACCGATGTTCGACTCAAGCGATACCTCAGAGACCAACTCGATGCAGACGGTCACGGAGTCTACATCAGAAACGTCCAGGCCGAAGGGACGCAGTACACGCGTGAAAAACTACTCGAAGACCGTCTCAAAGCGGTTGACCCTGACGACTACGATGACGAAGAGGAACTCGCCGAGGCAGTCTTCCAGACGTTCCTCGAAGAGAGCGCCGACGTACGCTACTTCGGAGCGACCATGAGCGTGGACATGGACGAGAAGTACGGATCGCTGCCGGACCATTTCACCGGTCCTGTGCAGTTCTCACCCGGGAAGTCGATGCACGAAGTAAACGAAAACGAGGAGTACGACAGCCTCACGAGCGTCATTGCGACCCAAGAAGGAAAGGAGCAAGGCGGGTTCGGATTGGACGACCATCGGATTCAGTACGGGCTTATCAGGTTCCACGGACTCGTCGACGAGCACGCTGCCGAGGATACACACCTCACCGTCGAGGATGTTGAACGTCTGGACACGCTCTGTTGGCGAGCACTCAAAAACCAGACCATCAGTCGGAGCAAGGTCGGACAGGAACCGCGACTCTATCTCCGGGTCGAGTATGCTACCGACAGCTTTCATCTCGGTGGACTCGATAGAGACCTCGAACTCGACCGGCCAGACGGCCGGACGAAACCCGACGATGAACTGCGAAACATCCGCGACCTCACGCTCTCTGTTGAGTCGCTCATCGACCGGCTTGGACGGAGCGCAAACCAAATCGAGCGGGTACACGTGACTGCGAGTGACGTGCTTTCGGTTTCATACGGCGATGAGGTTGGTGGTCCCGAGGTGCTCTACGAGGCGCTCGAAGACGCACTCGGTACCGACGCGGTCCACGTCATTGATGTCTACGACGAACACGTCGCTGCGCTTCCAAACTAACTGTGACCCAACAGAGACTCACCGAGTGGGATGACTCCCGAGACGAATACGAAGGGGAGGGGCCACCAGAATGTCTCTCGCTAACGGTTCGTGGTCCGTGGGGGCACTTCCGCCGTATCGAGGGGAATGTCGTCAAACAGACATACCGGATTATTCCACGGACGACTGTCGCGGGATTGCTTGCGGCGGTGCTCGGTATCGAGAGAGACGGGTACTATGAGCTGTTTGCCCCGGAGAACTCGGCTATTTCTATCCAACCCGTTGCACCGCTTCGGACGGTAAATATGCCAGCAAACACACTGTCGACTGCGGACGAGTCGATGACATCGCTGAACTCCCATGGGAAAATCAGCATCAAGCTACCGGACCCGACGAAACCACGGCAACAACACAACTACGAAGTGCTCGTCGACCCGGCGTACCGCCTCTACGTTTGGCTACGTAGCTCCGACTGGTCCGAAACACTTCACGAGATGCTGTCTGCGGGTAAATCCCACTATGTTCCGAGCCTCGGGCTCTCCGAGTATCTCGCGGAAATCACGTACCACGGTCGGTTCGAAGTAGAGGCCGGACCAACTGATACCGTCGTCCCCGTCGATTCTGCTGTTCCTAATGCGGTTGATAGTGTCATCCCAGACGCGGACGCTCGGTGTCAAATTGAGGACTCGCCCGCCTTCATGGTAGCCGATGGAGGCGGTCGAATTACGACTGACTTCACAACGTATGCGTACAACCCGGACGCAGGACCGGTTCAGGTACGAAACCCGGATACGAACATCGTCGATGGAAACACGGTGATGTTTGTTTGAGATGACCGATACCTACGAACGCCGCTTGTCGCACCCTGCTGAGAACGGTACCCCCGGTGTACTACTCATCGACCACCTCCGGGATGTCCGGGACCGTGTCGATATGATTGTTCCAGAAAAGACAACTACACCAGATGGAGACTCGCTCAGCGGTGTCATTCAGCGTCTCGCCCTCGTCCACGACTTTGGCAAAGCGACGACCTTCTTTCAACAGTACATCGGTGAGCAGCCGGGAGAGCCGACACATGATAAATTACGCTACCATGCACCACTTGGTTCAGTAGCTGCGTACTACGTTCTCCGTGAGACAGGCCACTCGACAGCAACCTGTCTCACAGGCTTCGTCGCTGTTGCGAAACATCACGGAAAACTCCCGAATGTCGTCGACTACATGTTTAAACGGATGGCAAGCCCCGACCCGGAGAAATGGAGGGCGGAGAAACACCAGGTTCGGGATATCCACGCCAACGCACCGAAGCTTGCCGCAGCACTCTTCGAGGAAGCAACAGGGGACGAGAACGCGTGGACAGACTTTGCGAAGTCCTGTGTGAACGACGAGTCACTGTTCACAGAAATTGCGGGTCACATTACGAACGACGGGGAGCGTCGGATAACGGAGCCGACGTTCCTCACTGACGAATTCTACGGTTTCATGTTGGAATGTTGGGGGACGTTAGTTCTCGCCGATAAGACGAGTGCCGCTGGTGCTCCTCGAACGAGTTCGGTCTACGATGCCACGAGTCCAGAAACAGCGGACCTAACGCAGTATATCGACAACCTCGAGGACACAGATTCCGACTCGTGTGAGTCACGAACAGAACGCCTCAACAAGTTCCGTTCGGCTGCTCGACAAGACGTATTAAGCTCGGTTTCGGAGTTCGTCGAGAGTGAATCGTCAGTTGCGACGATTACGTTACCGACCGGAATGGGAAAGACGCTCACCGGCCTAAATGCTGCACTAAAAATCCGTGACCAAACTGGCGGCGACCGTGTCGTGTACGCACTCCCGTTTACGAGTATTATCGACCAGGTGGGTGCAGAAGTTCAGGATATTTTTGATACGGATGGAACTGATGGGGTTCTCGCACTCCACCACCATCTTTCTGAGACTCGTTTCGACTATCGTAACGGGGACGACGACGCCTCCGACTTAAACGACGACATCGCGGGGATGCTCGGGGAGAGTTGGCGGGCAGGCCTGACAATAACTACGTTCGTTCAACTGTTCGAAAGTTTGGCTGGACCGAGAAATACGCAGTCGATGAAAGTCCCAGCGCTTCGCGGCAGTGTTGTCGTACTCGATGAACCCCAGTCGTTGCCACTAAATTGGTGGAAGCTCGTTCCACGCCTCGTTGGAATCCTCACCGAGCAGTACGATGCGACCGTCATTTCGATGACGGCGACACAACCCGAACTATTTCAGGATTCGATGTCACTCGTGTCGGACACTGAACGGTATTTTTCGGTCGCAGAGCGCGTTCAGTATCATCTTCACGAATCAGTCGACCGATTTCTTCGTGGTGAAGACCAACCGTTCGAATACGATGAGGCGGCGGCTGAGCTTGCGACTGTGGCTGGGTCTGACGAGTCTATTCTGGCTATCTGCAATACGATTGACAGCGCACGGACGCTGACCGAGGAAGTCTCCGACCGAATTCAGGCGGTCAACCTCACTGAGAAGTATTTTGCGGCACTCACGTCCGGCGCTTCCAACCCAGTCGAGAAGGCTATCCAACTGGTTAGACAGTCCGGAACGCGGGCGATTGTCCATCTTTCGACGCGGTTGCGACCGGCAGATAGACTCGCTCTGATACGATGTATCAAACAACTCCGTACTCGTGGCGTTCCGGTTGTTGCAGTTACGACCCAACTCGTCGAAGCAGGGGTAGACATTAGCTTCGAAAACGTCTATCGTGACCTTGCACCAGTTGACAGCATTGTTCAGGCTGCTGGTCGCTGTAATCGCTCTTTCGAGCGGGAACACGGGGATGTGACGGTATGGTGGCTTGCGCAACCGGCCGAGCAGAAACACACGCCTGCGGTTGCGGTCTACGACATTCGAGGCCCAGCACTCACTCCGGTCACTGCTTCAGTACTCGATAGTGTTCGGGATAACGAGACACAGTTAGCTGGTCGGTCAGTCGCTCGGACGGCAGTGAAGCAGTACTACGACAAACTCCACCGAGAGAAGAACGTCGGGAAAGACGAGTACCAGGAATACGTCGATGTCGCTGATGCAGACGAACTGGGCCGTCTCTCGCTGATAACGCAGACGAAAAGCGTCGATGTTCTCATCTGTGTCACCGAGGCTGACCGAGCACTCGTCGAGTCACTCCAGACTGCGTACGGTAACTACGAGTTTGAGGAGGTAAAGCGACTCCTCGCTGAAACGAAGCCACTTCGGGTTTCGATCCCAATTTATCGGGATGGCTCGCCCGAGGCGGAGGCAGTCACCAACCTCCGACCGCTTGCAGGGGACGATGAACAGCGTTCGATTCGCGTACTAGAGGCAGGGTCAGCAGCATTTGAACGATATTTCGACCAGACCACTGGATTCGTTGTTACGGACACCACAGTCGAGGACCGCTTCCTATGACTGCTGTTGACCCGGTTGAACTACTCCTCCGGTCTGCGAGAGATGATTCTCAGGACGACTCATTTCGAGTTACTGGTGTTATGATGCAGTATTACGTCGTCTGTGAGCGCGAACTTTGGTTTCATAGTCGCCACATCGAAATCGACCGCGGGAATAAAGCGATTGTTCGCGGGACGCACGTTGACGAGACTGCGTACAGCGAGAAGCGACGGCACGTCTCGATTGACAGTACGATTGCGATCGATGTCTTGGATGACGGTCGTGTGATGGAAGTCAAGCCATCTTCTGCACTTGTCGAACCTGCAAAACTCCAGTTACGCTACTATCTGTGGTATCTGAAACACGTCGCTGGTGTAGAGAAATCCGGCGTTCTTGCCCACCCAACAGAGCGCAAGCGAGAAGACGTTGAACTGACTGCCGAGGCGGAACAGGAGGTCGAAGAAGCGATTCGCGGTGTGTACGACATCATTATGAGGGAATCACCACCGCCTGCATCGGAGAAGCCAGTCTGCAACTCGTGTGCTTACCACGACTTCTGTTGGAGTTGTTAACATGGACCGGAACTACCACATATTCAGTGATGGAAGTCTCGAACGACACAACGACACTGTCCGTCTCGTGACACACGGAGACGAAACGAAGTACCTTCCAATCGAGAAGGCGGAAGCGATCTACCTCCACGGTCAAATCGAGTACAATACGCGACTCGTTTCGTTTCTCAACAAGCACGGGACTGCACTCCACGTCTTCGGCTGGAAGGACTACTACGCCGGGTCGGTGATGCCGAAACGCGGGCAAACGTCGGGCCGGACGCTCGTTGAACAAGTTCGCGCGTACGATTCACCGGAGCACCGAATCTCTATCGCGCGAAAGTTCGTCGACGGTAGCATCCACAACATGCGGGCTAACGTTTCGTATTACAACTCGCGTGGTCACGAGTTCGGTGCGGAATTGACAGCACTGGACGACGCATCCGACCGTCTTACCGAAACAGAAACTATCGAAGAGAGTATGGGCGTCGAAGCAACTGCCCGACGCGCCTATTATTCGACGTTTGATAGCATTCTTCCGGATGGGTTCGTTTTCAACGGTCGGCAGTACAACCCGCCGACTAACGAAGTGAACAGTCTCATCTCCTTCGGAAATTCACTCGTTTACGCGAACGTCGTCTCCGGAATTCGGGCGACAGCACTCGACCCCGCAGTAAGTTTCCTTCACGAACCGGGTGAGCGTCGCTATTCACTCGCACTGGATATTGCCGACTTGTTCAAACCACTGCTCGCAGACCGTGTTATCTTCCGCCTCCTCAATAGGCAGCAACTCACCCCGGACGATTTTGAGACGGACCTTAATTCTTGCTTGCTGACAACAAGCGGCCGGAAAACGTTCTCGAAAGCGTTCGAGGAGACGCTCGAACAGACTGTTGAGCACCCCGAATTGAACCGGAACGTCAGCTATCAATATCTGCTCAGGATTGAGGCGTACAAACTGAAAAAACACCTTCTCACTGGTGAGGAGTACGTTCCCTTCAAACGGTGGTGGTGACTCGTGGTCTACATCATCGTTGTGTACGATATGCAGGCTGACCGGACGAGGCTGATGCTCAACTTTCTCCGACGGTATCTCACTCACGTTCAGAACTCAGTCTTCGAGGGAGAGGTGACGGAAGGTGACCTCGAAACGATACGAAACCATGTACAGACGACATTGAAACCAGACGAGTCGACTATCATCTATCGCGTTGGCTCCGAGAAGTATGTGGACCGAACGGTTGTTGGGGATGACCCAACTGACGAGTCACGGTTTCTGTAGCAGTCGACCCCCCGGGGGGTTCAGGGGTATTGGGGGTCGACGGAAACACTTGAGTGCCAACGGCCTGTAGAGTCGCTGTGGCACTCACATTAGCCATGGTTACAGACGAACCCTAGTTGGGTTGAAGCTCAATCTCTGTGCCATTGCGGTAGAGAGTGGCTGTGGTTACAGACGAACCCTAGTTGGGTTGAAGCGCGTGGAAACGAAGGTCAAACGTGGAAGCGGCACTCGTTACAGACGAACCCTAGTTGGGTTGAAGCAAGAATCCCTCAGCGTTGGTTATGTGGGGCATATCGTTACAGACGAACCCTAGTTGGGTTGAAGCGAGCAGTCCGTTGGCTCGTCCGGAGATACGCCAGAGGTTACAGACGAACCCTAGTTGGGTTGAAGCGACGTGATGGTACTCGTCGTGATGAGCCTGACAGTCGTTACAGACGAACCCTAGTTGGGTTGAAGCTCCCACCCGTCTCGGTCCATATGGACAAACCCCGTGTTACAGACGAACCCTAGTTGGGTTGAAGCAGACTGCGTCATGACAACCTCGTCATTTGCAGTCGTTACAGACGAACCCTAGTTGGGTTGAAGCCTCTCCCGCAATGCCGTCGGGGTTTGAGAACACAAGTTACAGACGAACCCTAGTTGGGTTGAAGCCTGTCTAACTCTAGTCTAAGCTGCTTTGTCAGCGTGGTTACAGACGAACCCTAGTTGGGTTGAAGCAACTCGTCCGGTAGCCCTTCGGCGGCCAATTCGCCGAGTTACAGACGAACCCTAGTTGGGTTGAAGCCTCGTAATCGACGTCAACGTAGTTTGTGTCTGCGTTGTTACAGACGAACCCTAGTTGGGTTGAAGCTGCCCATAGAAGGCGACCTTTGAACGCCAGACCTGAATATGCGGTTACAGACGAACCCTAGTTGGGTTGAAGCAACCTTTCAGCCGAGAACCTCCGCCGCTACCGGGTTACAGACGAACCCTAGTTGGGTTGAAGCACTGCTTGGGTGCCTTGGATACTATCGACCATGAACGTTACAGACGAACCCTAGTTGGGTTGAAGCACCATTTGGACATTCGACTTCGGAACTAACCGCGTGTTACAGACGAACCCTAGTTGGGTTGAAGCCGTCAGATAGCGCTCAATCTCGGTGTGCGAACTATAGTTACAGACGAACCCTAGTTGGGTTGAAGCCACGGACACGACTGACACGGTGGACGTCACGATTGAGTTACAGACGAACCCTAGTTGGGTTGAAGCCAACTCTCAGGCGCTCTGCAACTCCTACAGGGCCGTGGTTACAGACGAACCCTAGTTGGGTTGAAGCCCGGTCGGTCGGACGTGCTCGAAATCGATGTGCCCGCGGTTACAGACGAACCCTAGTTGGGTTGAAGCTGGATCGATTTTGAATGGCATGTGTGCCTGAGCCTGTTACAGACGAACCCTAGTTGGGTTGAAGCCATTAGTCGAACCCCTGGAGTTCCGGCGGCAATAGTTACAGACGAACCCTAGTTGGGTTGAAGCACCGAGTGGGTGGCTCGGTTAGCCTTCGCGCTGACCGGTTACAGACGAACCCTAGTTGGGTTGAAGCGCCATCGCGCCCACGTACCACAATTATGTCCCGATGGTTACAGACGAACCCTAGTTGGGTTGAAGCCGAAATCGTTGCTGGTAGTGGCACCTCGAACCTTGTTACAGACGAACCCTAGTTGGGTTGAAGCTGCTGGCGGACTGCGTCGATGGTGGTGTTAGTAGACGTTACAGACGAACCCTAGTTGGGTTGAAGCAGTACTCGAGTTTGTCGCCGGCGTCTGAGATGTCGTGTTACAGACGAACCCTAGTTGGGTTGAAGCCTCCTCGTATTCGTCGAGCGTGACTGCTTGCACGAATGTTACAGACGAACCCTAGTTGGGTTGAAGCTGGCGATGGGAGTGCCATCCAAGGGATTGACGTTGTGTTACAGACGAACCCTAGTTGGGTTGAAGCAATCACATGGAGAAGGTTGAAGTTGATTCCGAATCGTTACAGACGAACCCTAGTTGGGTTGAAGCCCGGACGACGAGTCGTCCTCGACCGGCGGCTACGGGTGTTACAGACGAACCCTAGTTGGGTTGAAGCGAGCGGGGTTTTAGCCCTGAGTTTCCCATAAAAATCCTGGCCCCCCGAGAATTAGACACGTCTAATATAAAATATAGATGAATAAAATTATAACCCTCCGTGCAGAAGTGTCAATTGCGTGCCGACGAGGCACGTTGGACGAATCGACCCAAAGTGAGTTCCTGTAACACGGGGTGGTCGAGTTCGTAGTTTAGTCTTCCCCGTGTTCACGACAGGCTCCGAGCTATGGTTGTCTCAAACGATGACTGACACTGACCACAGTGTTGTCGTCGAATTTTTCACGCGTGGTTCAGGTCGATGCTCCGACCGCAGTCTCATCTCGAGACAGCGTGAGAACGACCGGTGCTCAGTGGACACTGTACCGCCGACGGTCACCGACAGGACCGAGCCGTTTTCGTCCTATTCAGACGGTCTTTGGAACGTCAAGCAGGTGTTGGGCAAGTCTCTCAGGTTCCGATACCATCGGCCAGTGACCGGTTTCTAGTTCGTACAAATCCCACGCTCGCTCGTTACAGAGCTGTCGAACCATCTCTAAAACGCCATCATCCATTCCGTTGTGTTGACAAAGAATGTATGAGTGTGGGATTTTTGTCGTGTCCGGGTTCTCAGCGGTCACTGCCTGTTTGAACGTATTCAATGGATGGGGTGTTGCCTTTTTTCGCATCCACGTTGTGTCCTCGTCCGAGATACCGACCCAGCCCGGGTGGTCGTCTGGCAGTGGCCACCCGCCGTTGTTGCCTTCCGCGGTTTTCTCCATCATTTTCCACTCCTCCGGTGGATAGAAGTCAGCGGCTGAGACGGGGCCGTCGTCCATCGGGACCAGCGCGTCGAGGTAGACGACGTGTGCGAGTCGCTCCGGGACCTTCTCGGCCACCCCCAAAACCACCAATCCTGCGTAGCTGTGGCCAACAAGGACAACATCCTCAAGATCTTCGTACTCAAGGACGTTCACAATGTCACGAACGTGTGTTTCGAGGTCGGTGTCAGGACGAGCGAGGTGTACTCGTTCGCCAAGGCCCGTCAGTGTCGGGGTGTATATCTCGTGCCCTTCTTCGCTGAGGAGGGGCGTGAGATGTTTCCAACACCATCCCCCAAGCCACGCACCAGGAACGAGTACGAACGACACCTCACTATCAACGCTACCGCCCTGTTCTGGCACATCTCGATTCATTGCTCGGTTAGGTATCGGACGTGGCCGAGTTTCTCCGAGTCGAACATCGGAGTCGGTGAGAGTCTATTAGAGTTGAAGATATTGGCGTTCATTGATTACTTGTCTGTACTATTGTCAACGAATTCTCCACTCAAATACGTAATCCTAGTGGGGTGAAAGTGGTCGCTTCAAACGACTGCGTACGTCTGTGTGTCTGGACTGGCGGCACCCTCAGCGTCGACGTTCTGTCTCTCGATTTTACTCTTGCGTATGGCGTACGAGGTTGCAGCGATTTCTTTGCTTACCAATAGCCAGAACGAACACGAACATCCGCGAATAAGCACACGAACTACTGATGTCCTCCACCCTCTCAGATCACAGTTTCGGAGGATGGCAGTGTTGCGTGCCTTATTTTCGTACCATTTGAGTCTGATTAGGCTCTAGTATCGCGGTTTTCGAATTTAGCACGGTGAGAGAATTCAAAAAGGTTTTCTGAGTGATATAAAATCAAAATCGACAGACTGCTCCTATTCCATCGTTGTAGTGATTGAACAGAAGACACGCAACAGTTCCATCCTCCGAGGTTGTGAGGCACCACAGTTTCGGAGGATAGGCAATTTTAGCGCCGTTTCGTCGGGCAATACGACTAGACTACGAGTTATTCAGGGTTGAAACACCGACCACACAAGGTAGTTCTATGTGATTGCCAGAAACTAGCGGATATATTTCCCCAACAGACAGCGTGACCACTCACGAGAGGCAAGCCAGTTTGCTCATTCACTTAGTCCGGCGGAAGCAGCGCCGAAGAAACCAACTCGACGCATTCTCCAGCGGTTATTACAGGCGCGTAGTCCATCTCATCACCAGTCCCAGCTTTCAGCAGGAAATCAGTGAGTCGCCAAATATTGTAGAGAAGCACAGCGAAAACGAAGTAGAATAACCGAACTCGATAATCCTTTGAGGAGGTCTTCGCCAAGAAATCGTGTTTGATCGATTTGTACTCGTTTTCAATCTGCCAGCGGTTACTATAGCGCCGACAGAACGCTTCGGCTTCCTCTGGTGTGACACGAGCATTCGTCGCAAAGACAGTCGTTCCATCCGACTTCGTCGAGGAAACGTAGAGAGACTGCACTGCGTGTGATCCCTGTTCGACATGGACAGACGCTGACTTGACGGCGACCCCTTGGTCGTCTTCCTCCATCTGCCCAATCGCTTTGTGATCTAAATTGGTGATCCGCTTGGGAATTTGGTATTTCACCCCGAGGTTCGAGAGCATCCAAAACACTCGAATCGAGGCGAATTCGCGGTCACAGAGTACCATCTCGATAGGGACGTGTTCCTTTGCTTGACGAACTAAACGGTAAAATCGATTCGGCGGGTTGTCGTTCTACTTTGAACTATCACGAACTGGTTCGACGGTCAAGACGAGCGGGACATTCTGGCCGACTATCGAGATCGTGGTAATGTCGACCGCGACAGTCACTGGCCACCGAAACGAGATCCCAATTCAGATATGGTGGTCTCGATGACTTACAACTCAACGTACTGTCTATTTCGCCCACGTGAGACGGTCTGTGTGAATTGGTGAATTCGGAATCCGGCTCGACGGGTTTCGAGCGGGAACAACGCTCTCCGTATCGAGACGAACAGGCACTCAGTGGGCGATTGAGGTCGTCACCGAGAGCGACTCACTTGATTGAATCTGCTTAACTAGACAGTGCCGCCATAAAGTATTCCTACGTGAAATGAAATTAAGAAATATGAAGCGAATTTGGTTACTGGCTGTTAGTGCTACGCTCATTGTTGGGATCGCTGTTGCAGGTGTCTCATATGATCTTCAAGACCCTAAACAGACACAGGTTACAATCGAATCTGTTGAGATAAAAGACAAGGCTTGTTTGAATAATACTGGAGGACATGATACACTTCCGGAGACTGCTGCAAGTGAACCTCAAGAAAATGGTCGAAAGGTTACTATCCAGTATGTGATCCCAGTAAATACCCAGGACGCTAACCTCTCCGCAGAGCTGAACAGAGTATCAAAGGATGATGGAAGACCTCTGTATAATTTAACGGTGAAATCTTCTGAGGGTGCGGAATCATCTGACTGTGACTTTGGATTGCTCTATAATATTGAACTTTCAATTAGCGATGAATCCCCATACAAAGTTAATATATATCATAATGGGGAGTTAGAAGGATACGTATCCAGAACAGAGTCCGGGTTCGCGACATCGTCAACTGAAAAAGGACCAAATAGGTAATTAGCGGATTTCTTGAAATGCTCTTCACCTCTGACGATTTGCTGAGGACGAGTTTCTAGCAGGGTTCCCGGAAACGAGTGGAAAGAGTGACTCTCTGCAGTCAATACTCAAGAATTTCAACAGAGCCCAATTACCATAAATAATCCTGCGACGGATGAGATGAATATTTGGCTCTGGTGAATCGGTAGACAGTATCAATTTCGGCCGTTAGAACTTGGAAGATGAAGCGGGAAATCGGAGATAGTTCATGTCGAAAATTTTTTGATTTACGAACAAACCGGTTACGTTGGGTAAAAATGCTGTTGGTGGGCGAGGCGAAGCCGCCGCCCCCGATGGGGTGGGGGCTTCCGACTAGGCCCTCTTGTCGCCGCACTGTCTTCGGGCTTACCTTCATGCATATCCGTGAGATGTAACTTTCGCAAGGAGGTCAGCCGGAGAAGATGTGCGAGCATCTTCGCATTGACGCGACCAGTTTTGACTTTAGCCTCGGCAATGATCTGAGCTTTCGCGGCTTGACGAACGTTACGTCGATGTCGAGTCGGAATTCTTCAAAGAGTGTTCCGTCATTTTCCATGACCGCTACCTGGAAGTAGCGGTCATAAGTATCCATTCCAATGTAGTGCATGGTCGCTCTTGTCATGGATGAATTGAACCGAATCGACAGCCATACGGGCTTTCCACCCAGTCCCTCAGATTTTTGCAGTCAGTCAGATAAAATCATTATGGCTTTAGCGATCGCATCAATCACTCGACAATCGAACGCCAGCGCAGAGGGTTAGCTAGACAGTGACACTACTCAAAAGATTGTTTTCCGTAGATCTGACTAGATAGTGTACCGAATTGTTTTTGTAGCCGACTCTGTGACGTAAGCGGGGTAGTCGGTGAATTCCCCTTCTCCAACAACCCGTGTTAGAGTCTGGTCAGAAGAATCAATGTCATTCTTATCGATATAGGCAGAAGACGCAGGAGTCATTGATAGAGTCTTATCGGTGACTTTGTCGGTTACCTTATACGTGTGATCAGCTAGCGGACGATCATATTCAGAGTGATCTTTACAACCTCCCTCTACCTCCGTTGAGAAGTTCACACCCATGGAAGGTCCTGAGTCAGCCGAGTAACCTGCGCTGAATCCGTAGGTGTATGAACCAGCAGTATTCTTAGGGCCATATGTATACCCAGTTATATCGAAGTCCCCAGAATCCCACTTATTTCTCACACGAGCATCGTAGTTGTGCCAATATGAGGCACTGTCGCCCCAGTCATTGACATCAGTTCCTGGCGTTTGCCCATACTCTGTGGCAATAGCATACCCGAAGTCACCGTTGTCAGGAGCGTCTTCTTTTCCAGTCCAGTGACTTCCTATTGTGATCTTTCCAGCGGGCTTGTTTCTAGCATTATATCTACTGAAGTAGTCCCAGTCCCACCCTGAAATATCAATACTTGCGCTGCTAGCTTGTTGAATACCAATCGTATCTGTGTTTTCAACTTGGGCTTGGAACTCTTCACCATCCGACTTCGCTCCTTCAACTGTGGCTGGATCAGTAGCTGTCCCAATATGCTCTTGGATACTACCGTCTCGATATAGAAGACGGTAATCAACAACTCGTTCTCCTTCCGACAAGTTAGGAACTACAGAAGGTTTAATGTTCTTATTACGCTTAATTCCCATCCACTTGTAGGTGTTCTTTTTTTGAGCGGCTTTAATCCTCCCCAGAGGAATGGGATTTTCGTAAGTTCCGCTCAGTCGGACGGATTTGTCTTTGTTCTTTTTGCGTGCACTCACAACACCCGAGCCTGCACAGGCTGCAATGAGAGTTCCGGTAGATTTGAGGGCAGTCCGTCTATTACAACTATCTGGAATGTCTGTTCTATCGAACATCCAGTTTCAAAAACATAATCCAGTATAATAAATTTTTATATTTTCTACACGCATTCGACTAATTTTAAATGGGTTTGATATATCGCACTGTCTAGCTAGTGACTTCCCCAACTGGCGTTCATCCATCAAGCACTTGATTCGGTCAGTAGCAGTTATAGTATTACGTAAATTGGATGAACAACTCGTGGCCACCTCCATGACTGTCGACCCACGAATTATGGAAGCGGTCGACTCGCATTTTGAGGGTATGAAACCACTTTTCGATAGGTTTCTCTCGACGTAGTCAAGCCAACCGCTCAATCCTGATCGAGAGAGAGCAGTCTGATAGCCGTAGCCATCAACCAGAAACACAGCCTCTGAGAGATCGTGTTTCTCGAAAAGTCGGTGGAGAAACGCAGCAGCCGGATCGGTACCATGTCGTCCAAACAACTCGACATCGAGAATCAGCTTTGTCTCGATGTCTATTGCAGCGTACAACCAAGACCACTCGCCATTGATTTTGACAGCGGTTTCGTCGACTGCAACCCGCTTCGGCTTCGCCTCAGGCGGGTTGTGACCGCTGTCAGCCAGTCGATGTACCCACTGCCAAACAGCTTGATGAGACCGTTCAACGCCGAGTAATCGAAGAATTTCTTTTGTCTCTCTAAGCGAACATCCGGTCGCGTGGAGCTGGACGGCGAACACCCTGACGGGTGTCGCCGTCCGCTCACGCTCCCAAGTTTCTTCTAAATCCGTCTCAAAGCACTCGCTGAGCAGGTCTGCGAGCTTCATCCCAAATTAACTCAACGACCTGCTCGCTTCTCAAACTGACTTAACTAGACAGTGCCATATTCTGGGCACTGTCTAGATAGCTCGAACTATCGCTTGTCGAGGTATTGATGAGGAGCGTTGAAAATATCGGTCGTATGGGAGCCAGTGCTGCTCGAATGACCGATGCTTTTCTTGTTGGTCTCGATCTTCGGGAACACCTCCGGTTCGGCAAGTCACTACTTGAAGCGTTCGAAGAACTTAAAATTCGGGTCAAGACGCTTGAAGACGGCTATCCTGAGTGGCACCCATCATCGTATCCATTTCACGGGATACTCAAACTCTTCTTCTACCGCGAAATCACTGGAGACAGCTATCGGAAACTCTCTGAGCATCAGGAACTCGACTCAGCGTGTGGTCTCGACTGTATTCCTGATGTGTCAGTTTTGTCGAGAACATGGCGTAATCGCTTCGACGACGCCACTCGTGAGTTTGTCAAGCGGGGCGCACACCTGCTCGTTAAAAACATCCACGAATTCGGCCCATCTGTTGCCGGAGTACGTCCTAAGCACGAAGTCATCGATCCGAAAGAATGTGGTTCAGAAGAGTCCGAAAATATAGAAGAACAGAGAACTACGTTCGACGAGAAGGAGATCTTTCGTACGACTCGTCTTGCGCGTGAACACTGCTTCACACCATTTGACTCTGGTCGGGCAGAGAACTCGTCGTACGATGACTGTCGATTTTTCGAGTTACAGACGTTCATGGGGATGGTTGGCTGCGGGACTGCCCAAGGCGCAGCACGGTTTCAGTACCGACGTGGCAAAGAATACGGCCCACACGGTGATACGCACCTCCGGGCAGTCAAACAGTTCGATAGCGAATCATTCCTCGATGGGTTCAACATCGCTACCAACCGGCTACTCTCAGTAATCGAGTCTGAAGTCTCGTTTCGGCGGCCAGTGACTGTCGAACTTGACATTACCACAGTGCCCTACTTCGGTGATGTTAAAGGAATGACGATGGTCAGCGGGACGAAAGACGGTGAAGGACGTGCGTTCAAGTTTGCCACGCTCTCGATTGTCGGCCAAAATGTCCCACTCGTATTGGCTGTCGAACCAGTTCGTGAAAGCTCAACATGGGACAACAACCCGTCGAATCGAATGCATCGGATTGTCCGGCGGCTGGTTCGCCAAGCAAAGGAGCATGTCCCTATCGAGATGGTACTGTGTGACCGCGAATTCGATTCGATGAGGGTGTTTCAGACCCTCTCGAACCTTGGCGTGAACTATTTGATTCCCAAGCGAATCACCAACTCAGAGCGGAAAGCGATTGAGCAGATAGAGCAAGACGAGCAAGAGGTCGCCGTTGAGTCAGCATCTGTCCACGTCGAACAGGGTTCGCACGCGATGCAGTTTCTGTACGTCCCGTCGACGAAGTCGGATGGAACGACTGTCTTCGCAACGAATGCTCGTGTTACGCCAGTTGAGGCTGAAGCGTTCTGTCGTCGATACAGTAGCCGCTGGCAGATCGAAAACGAGTACAAGAGCATCAAGCATGATTTCCTCGCGAAGACTTCCTCGAAAGATTATCGAGTTCGATTGTTCTACTTCGTGTTCGCAGTTCTCTTGTACAATATCTGGCGGCTCACTGACTTTCTGTTGAAAGCTGGTGCTGACGGTGAGATGGACTACGCACCAGTCATTACGGCTGGAGAGTGTGTCGAGTTGGTTTCTTCGGCGCTGCTTCCGCCGGACTAAGTGAACGAACACTCCGGCTTGCCCCTCGTGAGCGGTGGCGCTATCTCTAGACGGAATATTTGGATTGGTTTCTGACAATTACGGAGAATTAGCCGATCTGAATAACTTTTCTAGCCCACTTTCCCTGCAATCTAGACTAACCCAGTGGCAAATCAACGCTAAAATCACCCAAACTCCGAAACTGTGTCAGATGACGGACACTGTTGGATATAGTGACATACAATTCATCAAAATGCGACACGTGCCGAGAACGCGAGCGTTGGGACAGTCGCACCGGCATCGTTGTCACTCGCCGAGGGCGCACACGCCACGAGCGCGTCTCACAGCGCTGGTACGCCTATCGGTCCGCGGCTATCGTTGATTACGTCGTCGTCGAAGTCAGTCGAGTCGGCGCTTGCTCTTGGGTCAACTCGAACCCGCGCGACTCCATCTCTTCGAAGTACTGGTCGGCGTCGAGGCCGCTGGTCTCGGTGACGAAGATACCGTCCTTCTCCACGGCACCGTCAGCCATGAGTTGGAGCGTCACCGAGAGCGGGACGCCGACGTAGCAGCCGTACTCCCGCATCATCGAGATATCGTTGCCATCGAAGAACGGGAAGGGCTGTGCGAAGTGGTAGATGGCAGTCCCGTCCTCCCCGGCGTTCGTACCGGTCACTTCCGACGAGAGGATAGTCTGCGGTGTCCACTCCGTTTCGGTCGACAACTCCTCTGGAGGCAGCCATTCGGCGTCCCGCTTTTGACCGGCACGCTTGACCTGTGACTGCGCTACTTCGAGCGGGTCGACTTCGCCGCCTTCGACCTCGATTGGGTCCGCGTCGAAGGCGTCCATCGCGTGCAGGGTCCGCTCGTACTCGGTCCACTCTTCGTGCCAGATACCCCGCGTGATGATGCGGTCAACGTTCTTTTCCTGCGCAATCGGGGCCTTCGGGAACGTAATCGGTTCGGGATGGGAGATGACGTACGTCTCCTGTTCGCCGATTGGCTCCGGGAACTCGAAGGTCCGCTTTTGCGAGAACGGCGGCAGGTCGTTGATAACCTCGCCGTCTTCCCAACGGGCGCGTTCGTCCACGTTCGGGTCGTGTTCGTAGGTGACGGTGTCTGTGAGTCCGGGCGTCGTCTGGGTGAGCAACCGCCACATGCCCCAGTAGAAGTTCACGTCTTCGACGTCGTCGAACTCATCGCACCCGACCATCCCGAGGGCGATGGTACTCACGAGGCCGCCGTTGGCGAACCACAGCGAGCACCCCGCCGCTTCGAACTCGTCGGACCGACCGAGCACCTCGTCGAAATCGAAGGCGTTCAGGTCGACGCCGAGGAGGTCTCCCACCTCGACAATCGCGTCGAGTACGTTCTCTTCGAACTGGTACGGAAGGCCGTTTACCACGTACTCAGCACCGTCGAGTACGCGTACGATGTCTTCCGTGCTGGTTGCATCGACTGGTTCGAACGTCACGCGGTCGTCGTCGATGAGTTCGACGAGCCGCTTGGAGTTCTCTTCGTCGGCGTCCGCGACGACGATTTCGTCGAAGTCGCTTGTCTTGTACAGGTCGTATACGCAGGCCGAGGTCATCGCTCCTGACCCGCCGAGGACAACGGTCTTGCCACTCATATTACGGCCGAACAAACATGATTAACCACCTTAATTCTATGGGATATCACAGTACCTGCACGCGGCTATATTTTGGGTTGTACCCCGGTGAATCGTACGTTTTCGCTGACGCCTGGTGGTGTCCAAAGAAGCTATAGTACCACCCTGAGACGTGTTGGACGTACACATACCATGTCGAAGACAGCGCTCTTTGCGTTCGCAGCGATGGCACTGTACGCCGGATGGGCGTTCTTGGCCAAACTGGCGACGCGAACGATTCCGGCCGAACAGGCAGTCATCTACACCTACGTCGCTGGACTCACTGCCGCTGCTGGCTACCTCCTCTGGCGTGGCGGACCGGTCGTCGCCACCACTCGGGGAATCGGTCTCGCCCTCGCTGGCGGCCTTCTACTCGGGTTGGGAACGATTACGTACTACATCGCTCTCAGCCAAGGGTCGGCAGCAGTCGCGACGAGCATCAGCGGGATGTACCTCCTTGGAACGACGCTTCTCGCCGTCGTCTTCCTCGACGAATCGCTCGGTCAGGTCAAGATTGCAGGGATTGCGCTCGCGGTCGGTGCGGTGGTTCTGCTGGCGCAGTGAGTCGCGGACGCTCGTCTTGATTCAACTCGTCTCGTCTCTCGGAAGCTACCCTCCCCCTCCCAAGGACATTTGGTGCCTCGAATTCCTATACGAGGTATGACAGTCGTAGCCGCAGTCGACGACTCGGACAGAGCACCGACGGTCCTCTCGTACGCCTCGTCCCTCGCAGCGGACCTCGGCGAACCGCTTCACGCACTGTACGTGCTCCGGCGAGCCGACCTCGTAGATATCCTCGAAAAGGAAGTCGAAGGACAGGCGTTCACCGATAACTACGAAGTCAAACGCGCTGGTGAAGATATCGTCCGGAACGCCGTGGTCGCCGAGCGAGTCGAACACGACGAAGCAGCAATCGAGAGCGTCGTCCGAGTCGGCGACCCTGCGGACGAAATCACGTCCTATGCCGACGAAATCGACGCTCGGTACATCGTCATCGGCGGGAGAAGACGAACGCCAACCGGAAAGGCGCTGTTCGGAAGCGTCACGCAACGAGTGATGCTCAGTGCATCCGTGCCGGTACTCAACGTTCCAACTGACAGTCAGTAAGGCGGGGACGCGGACGAACTGACCGAATGGATTCGACGTACCGAATTCGAAACGAGACGAACGTTCGACGGTTCAATCGCTCGAACTCTCAGTTCTCCGTGCCGATAGGTAGTCAGCGAGACTGACGCTCTGTGGTTCCTCGTCACTGTCCTCTGAGCGGTACCGCTCGGTGAACAAGACGGGGTGCCGTTGTTCGAACTCCATCGTGAGGCCGACGATACAGAGGCCGACGACGATGGCGATTGGAAGCCCAACGAGGACGACGAGGTCCTTCAGCGCGCCGAGGCCGCCCGTAATCAGGAGGAGCGACGTGAGGAGGCCGACGAGCACACCCCACGCGATTCGGTTCGCAGTCGGGGGGTTCGCGTCACCACCGGTGGTGAACATCGCGAGGCTGAGCGTCGTCGAGTCCACGGTGGTGATGAGGAACGTCAGCACCAACAGCAGGTAGAGCGCCGAGAACAACTGCCCGAACGGCATGATGTGTTCGAACAGGGGGAACCCGGCGACTTCGATGCCGTACTCGGAGACGACTCCCAGGATGTCAACCCGGCCGTTGTTTTGCGCCCACAGGGACGACCCACCCATGACGACGAACCACGGGAAGGAGGCCGCACTCGTCCCGGCGAGGCCGGCGAACACGATTTGGCGAATCGTCCGACCACGGCAGATACGGGCGATGAAGATGCCAATCATCGGTGCGAACGAGAACCACCACGCCCAGTAGAACACGGTCCACGCGCCGACCCACGCCGACCCGTTTTCGGCGTTCGAGTAGAGGCTCATCTCGATGAACTGGGTGACGTAGCCACCGAAGGCTTCCGACCCGAGGTTGAGCAGGAACGCGGTGGGACCGAAGATGAACGCCACCGCGAGCAGGGCCGCAAAGAGGTACATGTTGAACGACGACACGCGCTGGATACCCTTCTTGACCCCGAGCGCTGCCGAGGCGGTGAAGCCAACGGTCAACCCGACAGTGATGAGCAGGGTTCCCAGGTCACCGAACTGCAGCCCCCAGTTGTATGAGAGGCCGGTCATGAACTGCGTGACGACGAATCCGAGCGACACGGCGACGCCGCCAACGCTCACGACGACCATCCCGATGTCGAGGAATTTCACCCAGTCTTTGTCGAGGTTGGTGACGCCGATGAAGGGCGCGAAGATGGTCGAGGGCTTGATTGGGGCGTCACGCCGGTGGACGTAGTACGCGATGGTGACGCCGACAGTCAGGTATGCTGACCACGGGGAGATGCCCCAGTGGAGCATCGTGTACTGGACCGCACCGGGAATTATCGAACCGGTCTCTGCACTCGCCGACAGGAACGGTGGTCCCGACGCGTAGTGGAAGAGTGCCTCTGCTGGCCCGTAGAACACGAGACCGGTCGACAGCCCCGCTGAGAACAGCATTGCGAAGAACTGGAAGAACGTAAACTCGGGGTCCTCGTCGGGGCTGCCGAGCTTTATCTTCCCCCACGGTCCGACGATGAGCCACAGGCAGAATGCGACGGCCAGGAACATCGCCCAGAGGTACAACCAGCCGAGTTCCTTCCAGAGGAACGTGTTGGCGGCGGTGAGTGCCTCAGCCGTCACCGTCGGTCGAACCGCAATCGCACCGATTGCGAGAATCGTCAGCAGTGCGCCGACTCCGAAGACGACGTTGTCGGTTTCCTCGCGGAAAGCCCCGAGGAACGATTGGCGTTCACCCGACATTAGACGTACACCACCACGACTCCGTTTTCGACTTCGACATCGTACGTTTCGACCGGTGGCTCGTCACCTTCCAACTGGTGACTGCATCCGCCGCAACTCCCACCGTCCGGAGCGACATCGAGGTTGTCGGTCGAGGCGTTGCCGCCGTCCGAGGACGCTGGGCTTTCGACGGTCGCTTCGAACGTCTTCGCTTTCACGCGATGTGGATTAAACACCGACTCGCCGGAGGTCACGTCGAACTCCCAGCCGTGCCACGGACAGGTCACGATTTGCCCGTCGCGTTCCCAGTTGTACTCGCCGGGGGTGTCCGACGTGTTCGTTCCCGTCAGTTTCCCCTCACAGAGTGGTGCGCGCTGGTGTGGGCAGTCGTTCTTCATCGCGTAGTACTCTCCGTCGACGTTGAAGATGCCGATGGAGAACCCATCGAGCGTCTCGATACGGCGCTCGCCGGGCGTCAGTTCGTGCGTTGGACAGATTTCGAATCGTTTCTTGGTCATCGTTAGTTCAGCTCCGCAGGGTCGGCAGGGAGGTCCCAGAGTTCCATCGCGTTTTCGAACATGACGGCGCGTTCCATCTCCTCGTCCATCGGCGGGAGTCCCCACATCGGGTCGTCACCGTCCCAGTGGGGGTAATCGCTCGCGAAGATGAGGATTTCGTCGGCGTGCATCATGTCGAGTATCTGGTCGTGATGTTCGGGGTTTTCAGGCTCCTCGATAGGCTGGCTCGCGAACCAGACGTTCTTCCGGATGTAGTGGCTCGGTTTTTCTTCTAACCACGGCACCTGCGAGCGTAGGCCCTTCCAGTTCTTGTCGAGTCGCCACATGAAGTGGGGCAGCCAGCCGTATCCGCCTTCGATGAGCGCCAAGCGGAGGTCTGGGTACTCGACGAAGACGCCTTCCGTGACGATACTCGCGAGTTGACCCATGTAGTACGTCCCGAGGAGCGTGTGCCACTCGATGTACGAATTGGGATGACCGGCACCCGTCGGTGGGTTACTTGTTCCATGTCCTTCGGAGAAGGGGTGAATCGCGATTGCGAGATTCATCTCCTCCGCGGCTTCGTACAACGGCCAGTACTGCGGGCGGCCGTAGGGCACTTCCGCCCCGCCGGGAAGCATCACTTGGCGAATCTGCGGGTGGTCTCCGTACTCACGGATGAGTTCAGCACCTTTCTCGGGTGCTTTCGGCGCGACGTACATCGAACCGAGGAAGCGGTCGTCAGCCGTGAGACACTCGTTGACCAGCCATTCGTTGTGCGCACGTGCCAACTCGTGAGCGTAGTCACGGTTGGGGAGTGCAGCGAGATTGAACCACGAGTTACCAGTGAACATCCCGTAGTCGATGTCGTGTTTGTCGAGATGATCTGTGACGATTTTGTCGATGTCAGAACCCGGTTTGCCTCCGTTTTCTGGGATTTCGTCTTGTCTCAGAAACCCGCCCGGGTTACGGTAGAGAAGCTCTGGTGCGACGATGCCATCGTCCTGGTACCGTTCTGGAAGGTACTTGACGATGGCCTCGTCGTCGGCCCATCGCTGATGGATGTCTGCATCAATCAACAAGGTCGTCGAGTCTCGGTCCGTGCCGACGGACTGAGCCTGGTTACTCCTTACCATGGTTCGTCCCTGTATTACATGGTTTATTATATAAATCTTGATGTCGCCCCAAAATCGAGGACGGACGGTATGGGCCTCCCTGACGAGAAATTTGGCCGATTCAACATATTCGAACACTCGTCGAATACTTAAAGACCCTCTCTCCGATTCGGAGTTACCGAATCCAAATTTGCGAATGTTAACCACACTCATGGTTCTCCGGTCACAGCTGATTCCGGTATTGCCAGCTGTTGACCCCTGAGTGAGTCGCTCCGTGTCAAACATGCAGAGAGACAGACAATTCGATAGTTCCGAATATATTTGTGACACCCCACCATGGGTGCGAGTATGACCGACGACGCGAACAGGCCGGTGAAGGCGCTGTTGACGATGGACGAGGTAGTCGGCGCGTTAGACGAGGCGGGGACGGTCGGCGTGACAGAGGTCGCAGACCGAATCGACCGCCCGCAGAGTGTCGTTCACGACTACCTGAGTACGCTTACGCAGTTGGGATGCGTGGTCCGCACGGACGGCAAGTACGAACTCGGACTCCGGTATCTCGAACTCGGCGGCCGAATCAGAGAACGCATTCCGCTGTATCAGGTCGCCAGACCGGTGGTCCAGCGCCTCGCAGAAGAGTCGAGCAGTGAGAGCGTGACGCTGTGCGTCGAAGAAGACGGAATGTGCGTCGCCCTCGATGTCGTCCAGAGCAACGAGAGCATCAAGTACGACTGGCATCCGGGCTCGTACTTCTACATGCACCTCTCGGGGGCGGGAAAGGCGATGTTGGCGAACTACCCAGAAGAGCGGGTCGAAGCTATCCTCGATAAACACGGCCTGCCCGCGCGCACCGATAAGACCATCACCGACAGAGACGAGCTGTACGAGGAACTCGAAGCGGTTCGCGAACGGGGTGTCAGCTTCGAGCGCGGTGAGTACAACACCGGGATGCACACGATTTCGGCACCCATCATGGACGAAGATGGGGTTGTCCTCGGCGGACTGAGCGTCTCCGGTCCGGCCCACCGAATGAACGAACCGGAGGTCGAAGCTGAACTCGAAGACAAACTGCTCTCGTCGGTCAACATCATCGAACTCAACTACAACGCCCGCTGAACGGACACGAAATCTGATTTTCTCGACTGACGGGCTCGTTTTCACCCTCAGAAATTGTGCTTACCAATAACTATTACAATTAGAACCCTGTTGTTCCGAGCACATGCCAGCGTTCGATAACTACTGTAATGGCCAGTGGACGGACTCGGAATCAGGTGAAACGTTCGAGGTTCGGAATCCGGCGGACCCGACTGAGGTCGTCGGCGAGTTCCCGAAGTCGACGGCAGCAGACACTGAAGCAGCCATCGAGGCTGCGGTTGCTGCCCAAGAGGAGTGGGCGGAGACACCCGCCCCAGAGCGTGGAGCGATTCTCCGGCGTGCGGCGTCTCGCCTCGAAGAACAGGCCGAAGCAACCGCCGAGATGCTGTCCCGCGAGGAGGGGAAGGCGCTTGCCGAGGCATCCGGCGAAGTCGCCCGAGCGGTCGGAATCCTGTACTACTACGCCGAGAAGGCGCTCGATCTCGGTGGAACCATCAAGTCGTCGAGTTCGACCGATACGCGTCTCGAAACGAGAGTCGAACCCTTGGGGACGGTCGGTCTCATCACGCCGTGGAACTACCCCATCGCTATCCCAACGTGGAAGCTCGCACCGGCGCTCGTCACCGGGAACACCGTCGTTCTCAAGCCTGCTTCGCAGGCACCCATTGTCGCTCATCAGGTCGCGAAGTGTCTAGACGAGGCTGGACTCCCAGATGGCGTTCTCAACCTCATCACCGGCCCCGGAAGCGAGGTCGGACAAACCCTCACGATGAGCGACGATGTTGACGCAATCTCCTTTACCGGAAGTACGGTCGTCGGCCAACACGTCGGCGAAACCGCGGCGGTAGAAGGAAAGCGCGTCCAACTCGAAATGGGCGGAAAGAATCCGACCGTCGTCATGCCGAGTGCGGACGTCGATACCGCCGCGGAAATCGTCTCCGCCGGTGCCTTCGGCGGGACTGGACAGGCGTGTACGGCGACCTCTCGGGCTATCGTCCACGAGGACATCTACGACGAGTTCGTCAACGAACTCGTGGCTGCTGCGGAGGACCTCAGTATCGGACCTGCCCTCGACGGCTACGATGTGGGACCGCACGTGAGCGAATCTGAACTCGAAGGCACGCTGGATTACATCGAAGTCGGTGAGGCTGAAGGTGCGACCCTCGAAACCGGCGGCTCGGTCCCGACAGAGGCCCGTCACGAGTCGGGGTACTTCGTCGAACCAACCGTCTTCTCCGACGTAGATACGGACATGCGAATCGCCCAGGAGGAGATTTTCGGTCCGGTCGTCGGCGTTATCCCAGTGAGTTCCTACGACGAAGCAGTCGAACTCGCCAACGACACCCGGTATGGACTGTCTGCGAGCATTGTCACGGAGAACCTCAGCGAAGCACAGCAGTTCGTCGACGATGTCGAAGCCGGTGTCGTCAAGGTCAACGAGAAGACGACCGGTCTCGAACTGCACGTGCCCTTCGGCGGAATGAAAGCCTCGTCGAACGAGACGTACCGCGAACAGGGCGATGCAGGAATCGACTTCTTCACGACTTCGAAGACGGTGTATCTCAACTACTGAGCCGAGACCACCTGTTCACGCCCCGCAACTTTTCTTTCTCGATTACTCGCATCCTCCTGCGACTGTCCTCTTCGTTTACGTCTCGACTGTCCTACTGGTACACTGGTTGATTGCGTCACTCGAAGTCTCGTCCCAGAACTCGCCTGGTATCATCTGACCCCGTCGATAACCGTTCTATGTTATCGAACGGTACTCCCGCCCCTGTTTTCGTCGCCTTCCACAGCACACCATTACGAACGTACTCGTGTAATGGGTGGCACTTCCACTTCGGCTTGAATCTCAGGTGGTTGATGAGAGTTCGATTCTGGTCTTGAAATCTTGCCCAACGACCCGTTCGATGCTGTCGAACGATTACCGGATGGGAAACACTCTACTGGACCGGTCGAAGATGTGTGTGTATGACCGACAAAGCGACTCGGCCGATACGGTCGGACGAAACGCTGCTGTCGATACTGGAGACGCTCGAAACACAGTCGAATCCGAGTATCAGCGACATCGCCGCGAGCGTTAGCGTCTCGAAGAGCACGGTCCACAACCACCTCAGCACGCTGCGCGAGCACGGCTACGTCGTCCGCAGTGAGCGGGGATACGAACTGAGTCTGCGCTTTCTGGAACTCGGCGAGAGCGTCCGGATGGACACGGAAATCTATCAGGTTGCGAGGCCCCATGTCGACGCGCTCTCCCGCGAAACGGGGCTTCTGATAAACGTCGCCGTCGAAGAGCGCGGACGCGGCGTATACCTCTACCGTACCCGGGGTGACGACCGAATTCGACTCTCGACGAGAGCGGGTGCGGTTCACGAACTTCACTGTACGGCGACGGGGAAGTCGATTCTCGCTCACCTCCCAGACGACCGAGTCGAGTCGGTTATCGAGACACACGGACTCCCGGAACGGTCGGAAAACACCATCACCGATCCGGCGGAACTGCGGGCCGAGCTTCAGGAGGTTCGAGAGCGCGGCGTCGCATTCGACAACGAAGAGTTCGGTCAGGGACTCCGGTGTATCGGCGTTCCGGTTTTTGACGAACGCGAGACGGTCATCGGTGCTATCAGTGCGTCGGGGCCTGCAACAGAGTTGGTCAGTGAGCGATTCTCCACGGAATTACCGACGCTTCTTCAGCAAACCTCGAATCGAATCGAGTTGAACCTCCGAGACTATTAGCGGACGCTCTGTCACTCGAAAATCTCTGCAAGTGCATCGCGCATCGCCTCACGCCGGAATCGCCGCCGTTTCTCTTCGGACAGGTAGTTCGACATCACGACTTCCGCCGACGAACTGCCTTGGTCTTCGGCCACGCCCTCTAATTGCGAGAGCAAGTCGCCGACAGCAGACTGATAGGTTGTGTACCAGAATCGACGGCACAGTTTCGCTGTCGGCACCGACCCGTCGACTCGGATGTCGCACGCCCGGGCGAGGCGCTTGAATCGGTTATTGATGGTGTCGGTCGTCAGATGGCCGCTCGCGGACTGCGACGACGGGAAGACGTAGCCGTTCCACGACGCACGTTCGTCGAGTTGGTCGATGCGGTGGTAGAGTTCGTCGACGCCGTACAGGAGTGCGACCGTTCCGGGGCCATTCTTCCGCTCGTCGAAGGCGATGTATGGCTCTGTTCCCTCCTCGACATCGAGCACGAGTTGCGAGACGTGCATCGACGCCAGTTCTCCCGGTCGCAACCCCCACGAAGCCAGTCCAAGAACGAGGAGTTCGTCTTCGAGGGACGACGCCGCTTCGTATAGCTCTCGAATCTGCTCGGCCGTCATCGTCCGGTTGTCCGGCGTGCCCTGCTCCCAGCGGAACTGCTTGGCGGCGTTCTCGACCGGATTGTACGTCGCCCGTCGGAAGTCTACCAGATACTCGTAGAAGCTTCGGACCGTCTGGAGGTATTTGAGTTTCGTGCCATCGGTCGAGAGTTCTCGGTCGAACTCGTCGAGGACGCGCAGACAGCGCTCTATCTCCTCGGGTTCGTGGTTCCGGTCGTCGAGTCGAGCGAGGAGGTCGGCATTGCTGTGAAGGTCGCGGTACACGCGGGCGAATCGCGCTAGGTGGGTCTGTCTGGTCGGGAGCGTGGAGTCGGCGAGACCACGACGCCGTTCGAGCATCGAGAGGTACGATTCGAAGGCAGAGATAGTGTCCTCGTCGTCGATACCCCAGTTGTAGTCCTCTGAGGCGCCGTTTTTCAGGCCCACGATGTCGGTGAAGAACTCCTTGACCGTCAGGTCGTGATGTTCGCGAAGGGCGTACGCGAGGCCCGACCACCCATTGTCGGCGAGCCACTGGTAACTCGGCGGCTCGTCCGGGTCGAGCCCGTCGCGCATCATCTGCGGGTTGATGGTGTGCCAGTGAAATTCCTTCAGTTCGTCCAGCGATTTCCGAGACCAGCGATACTCACTCATTCGTCCTCACCCCGGGGTTTCGGGGCCGAAGAAGGCCGCTCGCTTCGACAGTGGGCGTTTGTGAGCGTGGCATTGTTCGTCTGTTCAGTGGATGTATCAGAGTATAATAAATTCTTATGATTTGGTTGTCGGCATCAGACAACCGAATTTAGAAACTTAGAGCCAGATGGCAGTTTGTAGGAGGATAAAGTTCATATCGCTATATAGAATATTTTTGGCTGAAGATTGTTTCGGAGGATGGGCAATTTTAGCGTTTCTCCATCGACTCTCGGAGAAACATGATCTCTCAGACGCCGTGTTTCTCGTTGATGGCTACGGTTATCAGACTGCCCTCTCTCGGTGAGGTTTCCCTCAACAGTCAAGCTTCCGTGTTCTAGTATCCAAAAGTTGATGATAGCATGACTATTTTTGAGAGATACATGAAAATCGATGTAGTGGACTCACTCCATCAGCCGGAATACACCGGCGAGAACCGGTGTGAACCATGTACGATGCTGAATCTTGTTATCGCAGGACTCGTTGGCTCTTTGGTCGCTCGAAAGTCCAAGTTTGGCGGACTCATTGCGGTTGGTGTTTCGATAGGCCTCATCTACCTTCGTGGGTATCTCGTGCCGGGAACCCCGACGTTGACGAAGCAGTATCTCCCGCCAACCGTTCTCGAATGGTTCGGAAAGGACCCGGAACCGGACCTCGCATCTGGGTTCGGTTCGAGCGTGGCTGAGAGTTCCTCGACGACGGACTCTCAAACGACTTCGAACTCCGAGTCGATGTCGCAGTCACCACCGGAGTCAGCGTCGGAACCGGTTGCCGACGAGAGTGACGAAGCCGACCATGCACAGGACGCCCCCGGTGACGACCTCGAGGCGTTCTTTATGAACCACGACATCCTCGAACCGTGTGCGGACTCCGACGACCTCTGTTTGACCGACGACTTCGAGAACGCGTGGACTGACGCAACCGAAGCACTCGTCGACACAGACCTCACCGCAGAGACAGTTGCAGACGCCTTTGGTATCGACGAAACGGACCAGACGTTCGAACTCGTCACCAACGACGAGACACGAATCCTCAAATCGGAGACCGCGTCCCTCGGACAGTGGCCCTCCCGTGCAGCGCTCATTGCGGACGTCGCAGCGAGCCGCGTCCTTCAGTCTCGAATTCTCGGCTGGAATGAGTTTGCCCCCGAAGAGCGAGGGCCGATTCTCAACAGTCTGCGAATGTTCCTCGAGACGTGCCCGACGACGGGTGGCGACATCCAACTCGGCGAGGAAGTCGTCGAGTCGTGTTGTAGCTCTCACAAAGTCATCGCTGTCAGTTGTGAGGACTCGGGCGAACGCCTTTTCGAACACCCGCTTCCAGAGTCTGAGTAGTGTACGAGAAGATATTCTGACACGCGTCGCTTTTCGCTCGGCTTCGGCGCGCGTTTGGAGGGCTTACAAAGACTAGAACCATCTCTGGATTTCATCTATTTTTCCACCTCATGCACGAATTAGTTGTGAGTGTAACGGCGAACGCACAAAATTCTCGACTCGATCCCATTATATCACAAACCTAGTTAGTTGAGATGTCTGGTTTGACGAAGAAAAACCCCCACCAGATGACTCCAGAAGGGGTGTCGACAGCTCTCGGCCGGTTCGTTCTAGATCCCTCGTCAAGACCGTTGATGCAACCGCTCCGAAGAGCACTCTGCGATCAAGAACGTCGAAGTGCGATAGCCGACCAGAGAGCGACACCTGAAAAGAGGATGAGAAGTGGATAGAAGAAGTCCACTGCAATTGAGCCAGTACGAACAGTGTACTCTCCGGGTCCGAGAAAAGACAGTGTTAACAGAATACCACCAATCCCTACAAGTATCATCTGCCACTCGTATATCTTATCCCAGATATCCATGTGATGTATGAGTATACTCCATCATATAAATAAATTGTTATTTTTATAGGTGAGATCCAATATTAAATAGCAAAGAAATCAGTTATGGCTACTCTGGTGGGTTCTCTCACCGATAAAAATCAAATCTCACAGGAGCTATTGTGTCTGTAGCTCTATCCTTCCTAACCTATGATTGAGGTTCTCTCTTGGATGTCAAGGTCGTTGAGTCATGTTACAGCTCAGAGTAACTTGGCGTACTTGTCTGTGAAGAGACTATCTGAGCCACTTGATATACAGAGGCGAGCAACAATATTAAGACATGCGTTCGTGATTGCATATGAATCATTGAGGGAAGAGTTAAATAATGTTGGTTAGATAATTGGTTTGCTGTGACACAAAAAGAATCAGATAAGAAGATAAGCCGTCGGAAGTTACTCAGAAACTGTTCAGCTGGTGCAGGAATCGGTATTGCTGGACTGAGTGGAAACGCACTTGCAGCGAAGCCAACAGAACACAAAGAAATAAAAAAGATCGAACAATCTCCAGAAGTACGTTCAATACTCAGTGATCTTGGACTGAATAAGATCCCAAATAAGCATACAGCAGAGACCGCTGAAATAAATGGAGACAAACTCTCTCTAAAGACCACAAAGGTAGATTTCGGGTATGGACAACTCCTAGTTGGTGATCTCAACGGGGACATCACCACTGTTTTCTCATTGGATGAGACTTCACAGAAGCAGGTTCCAGGAGATAAATATGATAATATCCCATCTGGGACGGAGGCCTGGATATATGGCTCCGCCGATGGGACTACGTTCTTAAGAACGACAACAGATACAGAACGTGAAGCAGCCCTCTCTACGGTTTCAGTGAAGGATGTGGACAGTGTCATCACCTACATTCGTTCAGATATTAACACACTACGTGTTGATGTAACAGACCCAGAGGAAGCTGGTCTCGACCCTACAGAATACGAAATAAAGAACGAACCGACAACTATGGGGCCTGAGTCAAGCTCTACAAACGTACCAACGAATGAGTTCATTCGCTTTGAAATTACCTTAGGAGGTGTCGATACTGCTTCCTTCTCTCCCGAATCAACCGAATTGCAGCCAGCATCAATTTCTGGTCCAGCAAGAGTGGTGGCGCAAAAAGTAGCTACCAGCCTTGGATTTGCATCCTTGGGTGCCCTTACAGATAGCTGTGAAGTCAAAGCTGCTGGGTGTTTAGCATCTTTCATTGGAAGTATCAGTGGATGTATCAAGTGTGCGCCGGCTTGCGTTGGTAGTCCAACTGGAATTGGAATCCCTATTTGTATACTATGCGTCTTTGGTGTCTGTGGGTATCTCCTCAGTGCTTACAGTTGTACAGTTGCAATGGATTGTTTCGCAAACGCATAGCTACCGCCGCAGTACCCAATCTTTGTTCTAATAGTGTGATTATGACATTCTATCTTAATCATCTTCGGTGTATTATTAATTATTTGAAAATGCCATAAAGTGAAATTTCTGGTGTTGGTTTGAATGGAGCTTGGTACGGAGCAGTGAACTCAGATAATACACCGAAATAAGCTCTGTTGTCATCGTCATATGTTATTTCGGGGGTATTGCTTGGAGTGTTTTCATTAACGGCGCGAATGTAAGTCAAGAAGACCTCGTCACTTGGGTCGGCCTCGTGGTCGCTATTGTGCTCATTGGCGGGTGGACGCTTCTAACATGTCGTCGTCCCGAGTAGGATGGTGTCGTCGCGACGGCCTCACAGGTGATAATAGATCAACAATTTCATATAATGTCATTCAATATGGGTTATCGAAGTTAACAGATCAACATGTCTGATAACAACGATTCAAGCAGCAGTTTCAGCCGCCGCAACATTCTCAAATCAGCCGCTGGGGGTGCTGCAGGTCTCTCCGGCCTCAGTCAGGTTCCAGTCGCGTGGGCACAGCCCACTGAATCGGAACTCGATGAGCTAGAGGGCAAACCAAACGTCCAAGCTGTCCTCTCCGAACTCGGCTTGGATGCTCTCCCCGACGACATGCAAAAGCTCTCCAATTCCTTCGGCGACGGCGAGGGAGCGGTCGAGTTCGAAATTTGGGAAGGTGAACTTCCATACGGGACGCTCCACGTCGGACGGATCGAAGACCTCACGAACGTTGTTTTCGAATTCGCCGAGAACGTTGGGTCCACAGCGCCGCAGCGATTCCGCTCGATTCCCGATGGAACAGAGCCACTTGTCTCAGCTACTGGCGGTGAGGCGTTCGTTAAGCGATCGGCAACAGAGGACGAGGAAGCTGCGATCAGTCAACTGCTACCTGAGTCCGGCACGATGGTCGCTTCCACGACGACAATCCACGATGGCTTCCAGGTCGACCTCGTTCGTCACAGCGAGAAGAGAGACGAGCTCGAACAACTCCAGTACCGGGCCACTATCGACGGCGAGGATGACGTCCATCCGGTATTCGAAGAATCCTCGAGCGCGCTCCAAAACGCTTCAGTGAGCAGGACGATCCAGACCCGTGGATTCCTAGACGGCGTTTCTGACGCGGTCAACGACGTTGCAGATGGCCTCAAAGGCAGCTACGACAAGTGGCAAGGCGACCTAGACGCCGTCAAGGGATGGGTCGACCACAAGCCCTACAAGAAAATGCCCGGGGCGAAGAAGATCTCTAACCTATCGAAGAGCGGCGTCAAGGCAATCGTTGCCCAGGCGATTGTCGGAGAAAGTCTCGAGGCCGTCGCCGGTGACTGCGGTGAAGACTGCACGGACTGTGCATTCACCGCCTCTGATTTAATCTTGAACTGCCACAAGTGTCGCATCTTCGCCTCGGCATCACTCTCGGGAATCGGTGCCGCGTCTGCTGTGCTTTTAATCGTCTGCGTCTGGCAGTTCTGTAAGCTCCCGACAGCCATCAACAAGTGCAGCAGCTGTCTCGAGTGTGCTACGAACGCGGCCAATGTGTAGCCACTTCTGACTGAAATCTGCGGGACTTACTCCTTCTTTGTTGGAGGTACTGTTCCCAGAACAGGTCTATCCTGGTGTTAACGAGACGCAATCTGTCTCGTCACCTCCGATTCAACGACAGTTGCGCTGGATTAATATAAAGTCAAAACTAAGACAATTTGTATGAGTCAATCTCTGACGCGCGTCAAATTCGGTGTCGTCGGGGTGGTTTCGCTCTTGATTATCGGTGTACTGATGCGCGCCGGCCTCGCCGAAGGTGGGCCGTGGGGACCGTTCGAGGCCGCTGCAGTCGCAATTACCATGGTTGCTATTCTGCTGTTCAAATCGACCGAGGCTCACCTCTCTACTCGGCAGGAAGGCGTCGCACTGGCGTTGCTAATCCTGCTGTGTCTCGGAATAGTCGCTGTGGACGCACTCATCACTGGTGAGGCGATAACCAGGGACTTGCTCGGTAAGATTGGAATCGGTCTCCTCGTCGCACTGGCATTCGTCGTATGGCCGTCTCTGTCCCGCCGCGGCACTGAGTGAGAGAAGCGTATTATTTCGCGTTTCGTAGGTCCAAATCAGGCTTTCTGTGGAACGTCGAGCAGGTGCTGGGCGAGTTTCTCAGGGACTGATACCATCGGCCAGTGGCCGGTTTCCAGTTCAGACAAGTCCCACGCTCGCTCGGCACAGTGCTGTCGAACCATCTCTAATACACCATCATCTATTCCGTTGTCTTGACAGAGGATGTACGAATGCGGGACAGTCTTTGTCTCCGGGTTCTCCGCGGTCACTGTCTGTTTGGCACTGTCTAGTTAGTGACCTCCTGAACTGGCGTTCGTCCGTTGAGCGCTTGATGCGGTCGTTGGAAGTTATAGTATTGCGCAAATTGTATGAACCACTCGCGGACGCTTCCATGACTGCCCACCCACGAGTTATGGAAGCGGTCGACTCGCATTTTGAGGGTGTGAAACCACTATTCGATGAGGTTTCGCTCGACGTAGTCAAGCCGACCGCTCAATCCTAATCGAGAGAGGGCAGTCTGATAGTCGTAGCCATCAACGAGAAACACGGCGTCTGAGAGAACGTGTTTCTCCGAGAGTCGATGGAGAAACGCAGCAGCCGATCAGTTCCATGTCGTCCAAACAATTCGACGTCAAGAATCAGCTTTGTCTCGACGCTTATTGCAGCGTACACCCAAGACCACTCGCCATTGATTTTGACAGCGGTCTCGTCAACCGCAACCCGCTACAGCAGGAGATAGAACGTCTTACTCGACACAGCCATTACGACAGTACGTTTGTAATACTTCTCCAACGATTCAGCGGTACGGGGCGCTGCGTCTCTAGCCGTCGATTGACGAGTACTCGTAGTACTGGTTGCGAACTTCAATCTCGTTTTTGCTGTACTGCAATATGTTCAAGAGTTCAGCCATGTACCCCGGCGTAAACCGGTCACGGGGGCCTGTGGTTCCGATTGACGCCTTGACGTTCTGGTCGCCGTCCAGAATCGGGACGGCAATCCCGCGAATCCCTCGCAGGTGTTCTTCGTCGTCGATTGCATACCCCTGCTGGCGAACTTTGCTGAGTTCTTCTTCGAGTTCTGGGAGCGACGTGAACGTCTGGCCCGTCCCCTCGGGAAGCCCGTGTTTCTCGACGATTTGTCTTCGTCGATCTTCCGGTAGATGGGCTAAAATAGCCTTTCCGAGCGATGTCCAGTGCATCTCGGTGTGGTTTCCGATGGGTATCTCGTCGGCCGCTGCCTTCTCACCCGTGCTTCGGTACAGGATGACTCGTTTTCCATTTTCCTCGATGGCAGCACCGACAATCTCGCCGGTCGTACTGCTGAGTTCTTCGACCTTGTTTCGGAGCAACCGAGCGATATCCAGTTGCTGGCGGACGCCCCCACCGACTTCCAGAAACTTGAATGACCGACGATACTGGCCCGCCTCTTTGACAACGAATCCTTGCTCTACGAGTGTGTTCAGGTGGATGTACGCTGTACTCGTCGGGAGTTCGACCTCCGCGGCGAGGTCGGAAAGTCCGGTTGGCTCTATCTCCCCGAGCGCCGAGAGAATCTCGAACGCCGTTTCGACCGACCGTATTGTTTTGTCGTTCCCAGTTGGCATGGTTCGTATTTTCCACTATAATTGAAAAGGTTTCCCCTGCTGCACAACACACTTTCAATAGTGTTGAAAATATGCTCTCTAGTAATTGTAATCGGCGGTGGAGTGTTCGAACGCCCACTATATTTCTCAACTATAATTCGTGTATGTATGACTGTGTGTTAGTTCATCTCACACGGCTAGTCCTGGAACCTGGTCTAAGTCCACGGGAGAACGACTCCAACGACGAATCAGCGCGCTGTAGCGGTTCCAAATCCGAACTCATAATTTTCGACCATGTTGAAACTGTGGCTGTCTGTTTCACTGCGCTACAGCGAGACGGTCTCTATATCTGGTCGGCCGTCGGAGGTCCAAATGTGCTCTTTAGCTCGACTCTGAGACCTTTCAACAGAGTTGGTAACTCCCTTTTTGCAGTTACTGCGAACATTTATTATTCAGGATGGTGCAGTATCGCACACTCTGCATGAGTAACGTTAGACTATCGAACGTCAGCAAGGTATACGACGACTCCATTCTCGCAGTCGAGGGGCTGGACCTCACTGTGGAGGATGGAGAGTTCGTCGTGGTTGTCGGCCCGTCAGGGTGTGGAAAGTCGACGACGCTCCGAATGGTCGCCGGACTCGAGACCATTTCGGGTGGTGAGATATCCATCGGGGATACCGTCGTCAACGATGTACGTCCGCAAGACCGGAATATCGCCATGGTGTTTCAGTCGTACGCGCTGTACCCGCACATGACTGTGCGTGAGAACATGTCGTTCGGGCTTCGACTCGCAGGCGAGCGGAGCGACGAAATCGAAACGCGTGTCGAGGACGCCGCCGAAATGCTGGAAATATCGGAGCTTCTGGACGACTTACCCAAACAGCTCTCCGGCGGGCAACAGCAGCGTGTCGCCCTCGGACGGGCCATCGTCCGCGACCCAGACGTATTCCTGATGGACGAGCCACTGTCGAATCTGGATGCGAAGTTGCGGACACAGATGCGGACCGAGATTCAACGCATTCAGGAGAACCTGGGTGTCACGACTATCTACGTCACACACGACCAGACGGAGGCGATGACGATGGCCGACCGTATCGTCATTCTCAACGACGGCAAACTTCAGCAGGTCGACCCACCGGAGCAGTGCTACGACGAGCCTAACAACAAGTTCGTCGCTGGGTTCATTGGCTCACCGTCGATGAACTTCTTCGACGTGACAGTGACCGCCGCCGGTCGAGGTGTCAACGTCGAATCTCCGAGCTTCGAATTCACACTGGACATCGACGTTCCACCGGGAGAGTACACGCTTGGCGTCCGACCAGAGGACTTCACCGCCGAACGAGAAGATGGGTACATCGAAACAGTCGTCGATGTCGTCGAGCCAGTCGGGTCGGACAACTACCTCTATCTGAAGACCGCTCGCGGCGAATCAGAAGTAATCGCACGGGTCGAAAGTGAGTTCCGTCCGGAGACTGGCGACGAGATTGCGCTTGGGTTCGATATCGAAGATATGCATCTCTTCGACGGTGAAGGAGCGCGTGTACCGGTGAACAAGCGACAGATAACGGATTCAGTCTAACATGATGTACGATACTATCGGTCGCGGTGAGCACGAATGGGCGGGGATGACGGCGAACGAGGTTCGGACTCTCGGGTCCAAACCGGGCTCTATCCTGATTATCCCCGTCGGCAGCATCGAACAACACGGGAACCACCTCCCGGTCGTCACTGACTCTCTCCTCGTCGAGGCGATGGTTGACGCCGCCGTCGAGCGACTCAGCGACGTTCCAGTCGTCGTTTCGCCGACGGTCTGGAGCGGCTTTTCGCCGCACCACCTCACGTTTGGTGGGACGCTATCACTCGAATTCGAGAATCTCCGTTCGATATTAGAAGATATCGCGAACACCGGCCTCGAAAACGGATTCGACGCTGTTCTGTTCGTCAACGGCCACGGGGGCAACGGGCCACTCATCGGGTCGGTCGTCAGTACAGTCGGCGTGGACACCGACGCCGAGATACTTGGGACAACGTACTTCGAACTGGCATCCGACCGAATTGCGGCGCTTCGAGACAGCGAAACCGGTGGGATGGCCCACGGTGGAGAGTTCGAAACCTCACTCATGCTCGCGGTACGCCCGGACCTCGTTGGAGACCCTGCGGAGCGTGAGGGCGAACCGTTGGACGAGCAGTACCGATGGGCCGGACAAGACTTACTCGATGGCGGTGCTGTCGGCGTGTACCGCTCGTTCGATGCGTACTCTGAGTCCGGCGCAATCGGCGTCCCCGAGGCGGCCAGTCGTGAGAAGGGCGAGCGGATTCGCTCGATTATCGCAGAAGAACTCGCCTCCTTACTGAGCGCCGTCCACGAGCACAATGCGCAGCGTCTCCCAAACGACTACTGACAGACTTAGAATATGAACATAAACAATTATGTATTCGGGGGTGTGTGGTAGCAATGATGCGGAAAGATACCAAAGGGCAGCCTAGTGAACAGTCTCTGGACCGTCGTCAACTCTTGCAGGCACTCGGGGCCGGCGGGATGATTGCTATCGCTGGGTGTACCGGTGGCGGTGGAAACGGCGATGAGACCGGAACCGATGGCGGTGACAACGGCGGCGGTAGTGATGGCGGCGACGGACAGAGTGTCCAATTCCTCACGATGGGGGTCGGCGACAACATCAAACAGTTCTTCAAAGAGAACAACGCCGCCTTCGAAGAAGAGTACGGGGTGAGTGTAGAGTTCACGAGCGTGACGTGGGACAATGCCCGCCAGACAGTCAACAACCGCGTCGACGGTGGCCAAGCACCCGACGTGAGTCGTTGGCCTGCCCGGTGGATTCCACAACTCGTCGGCAAGGACGCACTCGAACCCCTTGACGACCTGATGGAAGGCGAATTCGGTGAGAAGTTCGCTGACGGTGTTGCCAACGGGACGAAGTACGAAGGCTCGTACTACGGCGTTCCGTGGGCGGCCTCAAACAAATGTCTCTACTACAACAAGGACGTATTCGAGGCGGCGGGGCTTGACCCCGAGAACCCATCGTTGGACACGTGGGACGAGATGCTCTCCGCGGCGAAGACGATTACCGAGAGCGATGAAGTGAGCGTCCCGGCACTCGGACTCGCCGGAGCCGACGCCATCGAGACCGGCTCTCAGTACTACCATTACCACTGGTCGCACGGCGCGGACTTGGTGAACGACGAGGGGATGCCGGTGGTCAATTCGGACGGGGCCGTCGATGCGCTCTCGTTCTACGCCGACCTCCACCTCGAACACGGCGTTACCCAGGCCTCACCGCTCTCTTCGACCCGCCAAGACATCCGGCAGTTGTTCGAAAACGGTGACCTCGGAATGGTCATCGGACACGTCTACACGGGCCTCAACATCACTGAGTCACAGGACAAAGACGAAGTCGACTTCGACTACGGTATCGTCCAAGTGCCGGAGGGGCCTGCCGGACGGTACAGCCTCTTTACCATCGATACGCTCGGCATCCTCAGTCAGAGCGAGCACAAGGACATCGCACGGGACCTGGTTCGGTTCTACTTCGACGAGGAACGGCGGTTCCAGTATTCGAAGCAGAAGGGGTTCCTTCCGGTCGTCAAAGCGGTCGGCGAACGGGAGTACTTCTCCGAGTCGAAGAACTGGGGACCATTCGTCGAGGCGGGACAGTACGCCCGCGCCCGGCCGAAGCTCAGTAACTTCAGCCAGTTCAACGACCGAATGGTCCAGGCGATTCAGGAGGCGCTTGCCGACCAGAAGAGTCCGCAAAAGGCTCTGGATGACGCCCAAAGCGACCTCGAAGGTGCAATGAACTAAATGGAACACGATGAGTCTCGCTGACGAATATCCCAAAACGGACGGAGAATCACGTCTCTCTCAGTCCATCACGCATCTCAGGCAGAACCGGCGGGCCTACCTTCTGATAGCGCCCGCTGCGGTCTTCCTGCTCGCCGTCGTTGGCTACCCGATACTGGAGACGTTCCGTCTGTCGTTGTATCGTTCACCGGCCGACTCGACTATCGAGACGTTCGTCGGCTTGCAGCATTACGTCGAAATCGTCAACAGCGACATCTTCTACCGACTTATCTGGCAGACGGGGCGCTGGGTACTGGCCGGAGTTGCTGGCAAGACGCTTTTGGGGCTGCTCATCGCGGTTCACCTGAAGAACGACATTGCGGGCCGGAAGTTCTTCCGGACGGCTTTCCTCATCCCGTGGGGGATTCCCTATGCAATCTCCGCGGTCGTCTTCCGGTGGATAGAGCACCCACAGTTCGGCTACCTCAACGCGGTGCTCCTCAAACTTGGCGTGATTGACCAGGGAATCGGCATCCTCGGCAACCCCGACATCGCGTGGCTGGGCGTCGTCGTCGCCGATATCTGGATCGGAACGCCGTTTATGGCGATTATCTTCCTCGCGGGACTGCAATCGATTCCGCAGGACCTCTACGAGGCGGCCGCTATCGACGGGGCAGAACGATGGCACCAGTTCCGATACATCACGCTTCCCCAACTCAAGAGCGTCATCCTGATGGCCACGCTGCTTTCGACCATCTGGACGTTCGTCAGCTTCGACGTTATCTGGACGATGACCGGCGGCGGCCCCATCAGTACGACCGCGACGTTGGTTATCCACATCTACCAGGTTGGACTGCAGAACGGCAACCTCGGTCGGGGCGCAGCCTACAGCGTCATCGGGTTCTTGTTCCTCCTGCTTTTCGCAATCGTCTATCTGCGGGTGTACACTCGTGGGGGTGACGAACTATGACGATGGCAGGCCACAACAGAACCGGACTCCGTCGGGTCAGAGTCTACGGCGTCCTCATCGCGTTACTCGGAGTCATGATGTTCCCGTTCTACGCCATGTTCTCCAGTACGTTCAAGCCCGAGTCCGAGATTTTCTCGGCTCCGGCGACGCTGGTTCCCTCGGACCCCTCTATCGGGGCGTACATCGATGTCTGGACGCAGACCGATGTCGTCCTGTGGGTCGCAAACAGCTTCGTCATCTCGCTGGGAACCGTCGTCCTGACGCTTCTCCTCGCGATACCGGCCGCGTACTCGTGTGCGCGGAACGATTTCGTAGGAAAGCGGACGTTCCTGCTCGCCGTGCTCGTCGTCCAGATGTTCGCACCTGTCGTGCTCATCGTGGGACTCTTCGACGTTATCACCCAGTTCGGACTGTTCAACACCTACCTCGCGGTGATAATCCCTGCGGCGGCGTTCACCCTGCCGTTCAACATCTGGATGCTCTACGGCTACTTCAAGACGGTTCCCGTCGAGCTAGAGGAATCGGCTCGCATCGATGGAGCTAGCCAGCTTCAGGTGCTCACGAAAATCGTCCTCCCACTGACGAAACCCGCCCTCGTCGCCAGCATCACCTACACGTTCCTGTACGCGTGGAACCGTCTGCTGTTCGTGCTGACGTTCCTCACTGACAGCGGGAAGTACAACATTCCGCGTGGCGTCTTCTCGATGGTAGGGGCGCTCCAGACAGATTGGCGGATGATGCTCACCGTCTCGGTTATCGGCATCATTCCGCTTCTCGTCCTGTTCGCCTTCCTCGAGCAGTACATCGTCGCCGGAATGACTGCCGGAGCGGTCAAGGAATAGCCCCTCGACCTGCTTCTCATCAATTCTCCCTTCACCTTTATTACCGTCCCAAGAGACGGCTTCGTATGGAATTCGCCATCTGGGCGTACCCGTGGGACCTGTTAGAAGAAGGTCCAGACCGGGTCGCAACCCAACTCTCCAATCTGGGTATCGACGAACTGAATCTCGCGACGAACTATCACTCAGTGCAGGCATTCTCGCCACACAATCCCGAACGCCGGACGTTCTTCGCACGCGCGAGTTCGTACTTCCAACCCGGTTCCGAGTTTGGTCGTCTCGAACCAGTGCCCTACGAGGGAATGACTGGTGATTGGGTCGACGAAATCGCTGCCCAACTAAGTGACGTTCGCTTGAACTCGTGGACAGTCGGCTGTCACAACTCGCGTCTCGGGATGCGCAACCCCGACGTGACGTTGACGACGGCTCACGGTGACGATCTGGTGTTCGGACTCTGCCCGTCGAACCCCGACGTACAGGATTATCTGACCGCCCTCGTACGCGATATGGCCGCCCGCGACCACTTCGACCGAATCGAACTGGAAACGTTCGACTACTTCTACGGAACGGGGTTCGGCTGGCACCACCAGAAGATTCACGCCCAACTCGGGACTCTCGGCGAGTTCTTACTCGGCCTCTGCTTTTGTGACCACTGCCGGAGTACAGCGTCGGACGCCGGCATCGACGTTGAACAGGCCCGAAAGACGGTTGCTGACACATTCGATTCGATTGTCGCCGGGACGGTTCCGGCCGACCTCTCACCGGAATTGTGGCTCCGTGAACACGATACGGTCGCTGACTACGTCGACATCCGCGAGGAGACGCTGGCTGACCTCTACGCGGAACTGTCGTCGGCCAGCGGGTCGACGCCACTCGGGTATTACGTCGGCGCGCCCGAACCCGGGCGGGAGTGGATGGTCGGTGCGGACCTCGAACGGTTGTCGGAACACGTCGATTACTACTGCCTTCCGGCCTACGAATCGTCGAGGGAGGCGGTGATGAACGCCTACCGAACTGTCGATGCACTGGCTCCGGATGTGCCGCTTCACGTGGGACTCCTCCCGGGACATCCAGCGATACACGACGAGGCGACACTCGTCGAGATTATCGACGCGCTGCGTGCCGAGGGAGTCCCGCGTGTTTCCTTCTACAATTACGGGCTGTTACCGGAGCGGTCTCTCGATTGGATTCGGGCAGCAACTGACACTGCCACGTTGTAACAAACGATACTTTCTTACTGCCACCCAGTACAACCATTGGTATGGAGATAACCGACGTGACAGCGGTTACTGTAGATGTTCCGTTGACGAGTCTCGACGAACCTCTGGGAATCGGCCCGTACACCACAAACCACGGAGAACTCGAATCGATGGAGCGCGTTCTCGTCCGCGTCGAGACGGACGAGGGCATCGCCGGGTGGGGTGAAATGCGGGTGTTTCTCTCACCGTCTGCCACCGAATCGATTATCGAGGAGGGCGTTGGCCCGATGATTACCGGACAGTCGCCGTTCGAAATCGAGCGTCTGCGTCGGCAGGTGTTCGTGGAGTACACGAACGTCGATATGTTCTTCGCTGCCGTCGAGACGGCCTGTTGGGATATCGTTGGAAAGGCGCTCGACAGACCCGTCTACGAACTGCTCGGTGGATGGACCGCCCCGACACAGAGTTCGCTCCGTCACCGAGAGAACATGGACGAAAACGACCTGACGCCGAAGAAAGTCCCCGTTGCGTTCTGCCTCGGCATTCTCCCACCTGAGGACTCCCGCGCGAAAGCACGGGAGGCGTTGGAGGCCGGTTTCGACGTTCTCAAGACGAAAGCTGGCAAGGACTGGCGGCAGGACGTTGCGCGAATCAAAGCGATGCACGACGAGACGGACGGACAACTCGAACTCCGTCTCGACCCCAATCAGGGGTGGACCCTCGACCAAGCAGTCCGCGTCGGGGCGATGCTGGAAGACGAGGGAATCTACCTCCAGTATCTCGAACAGCCGATTCGAGTGGACTCGCATACGGCGCTGGCGAGGTTGCGACAGCGTCTGCGGCAACCAATCGCACCGAACGAAGACACCTACATCTCGCACAACATCTCCTCGCTGGTCGAAGCCGGTGCGATGGACGTTGGCGTCATCGACCTCACTCCGGCCGGCGGTATCAGCGGGCTTCGCCAACAGGCGGCGATACTCGAAGATGGTGGCGTTCCGTTCACACACCACTGCGCATTCGACCTCGGGATTCGGACGGCTGCAATCCTCCATGCCGTCAGCGGGATTCCCGGGTTCTCGCTTCCCCCGGACTCGACATACTACGCGTGGGAAGCAGACATCATCGAAGAACCGTTCGAGGTGACAGACGGGTGTCTTCCCGCCCCACGCGGCCCCGGTCTCGGCATTTCGGTCGACCTCGACGCCGTCGAAACGTACCGAATATGACGAGAAGAGAACCAACTACGATGCGACACCATGACAAGGTTGAATACGCGTGCCCACATCGATTCTTCCGCTATGGTTGAGTTATCACTACGAGACCGTCCAGCAATCGTCACTGGTGCATCTCGCGGCATCGGCCGCGAAATCGCCGCGCGGTTCGCAGAAGCCGGTGGGGATGTCGCCATTTGCTCGCAGTCATACGACGATGTCGAAGTCGTGGCTGACGAACTGACGGCCGCACACGAGGGACGGGTCGTCCCCGTCGAGTGTGACGTGACGAACCGCGACGAGATACGGAATCTCGTCGATACCGCAATAGACGAGTTCGGCGAAATCCGTGCCTTGGTAAACAACGCGGGTGGTTCGGACGAGCCATCCAACACCATTCATCGGTGTGACGAAGAGACGTTCGAGTGGATGGTCGACCTGAACCTCAAGAGCCAATTCATGATGAGCAAAGAGGTGCTTCCGGTGATGGTCGATTCCGGCGGCGGGTCGATGGTGCATATGGGCTCGGTCAATGGACTGTTCGGGATTGGACTCTCCGGTTACTCCGAGGCAAAGAGCGGACTCCTCTCGATGTCGCGGAACATCGCCGCTCACTACGGCCAACACGGCGTTCGTTCGAACGTCATCTCCGCGGGGACAATTGAGACCGCCAACCGGCGCGAAGAGATGGAAAAGACGGAGGGTCGAACGGGGGAATCCAGCGCACGTGACCGCTGGCTTGACCAGTACCCGCTCGGTCGATTCGGGACCCCCCGAGAGGTTGCAGATACCTCATTGTTCCTCGCCTCTGAGATGTCTAGCTTCATCACCGGCGAGAACATCGTCCTCGACGGCGGACTTACGACGAGTCTCCCGACTTCGTTTATCAACGAAGTGTACCAGACCGACGAACCACCAACACGAGAATAACCTACCACCACGACCAATGAGAGAGCTAACGACAGCCAACGCACCGGATAGTATCGGACCATTTTCCCAAGGAGTCGTCTCCGGAGACCGTATCTACGTCTCCGGACAGGGGCCTGTAGACCCCGAAACGGGTGACGTCATCGCTGGGACACCCGGCGAACAAACCGAACGAACACTGAAAAACATCGAAGCCATCCTCGAAGCAGGGGATGCGTCACTTGCGGACGTAGTGAAGGCAACGGTGTTCCTGAAAGACATGCGCTACTACGACGAGGTGAACGAGGTCTACGGGGAATACATGTCGTCTCCGTACCCTGCTCGAAGCGCGGTCGAAGTCGTGAAACTTCCCGTCGACATCGACGTCGAAATCGAGGTTGTCGCCGAAGTGTGAGCTATCGAGACGTTGAGTCCGCGACGCGGCCACTGTCACGGGCAGTCGCGACAGCAGCGACGAACTCGCGAGCGTTCGTCTCGATTTCGCCGTAGTCGCCGCGCTCGATAGCGTCACCGTCGACGAGTGAGCTTCCGACACCAACCGCTGTCGCACCAGCGTCGATGAACGACCCGATATTGTCGAGCGAGATACCTCCGGTCGGGACAGTTGGAATGTGTCCGAGCGGTCCGTGGAGTGACGAAACGAACGCTGGTCCGAGTGAGGACGCCGGGAACACTTTCACCATGTCGGCTCCGGCGGTGTACGCGTCGACAGCCTCCGTTGGCGTCGCCACACCGACAATGGAGGGAGCACCGTAACGATTCGCAGTCCGCACCGTCTCTTCGTCGAACGACGGGGTGACAATGAACTCAGCACCGGCTAGCATCGTCGCACGGGCGGTTTCGCTGTCGAGAACCGTCCCTGCGCCGACAGCGACCTCGTCGGCCGTAAACGTCGAAGCAATATTTCGAATCATGTCGAGCACGCCATCAGTGTTCGCCGTCACCTCGACGACGGAGACGCCACCCCGTTGGAGTGCATCGACGGTTTCGATTGCCGTCTCTGGGTCTGTCCCACGAACGATTGCGACGATACCCGTCTCTACGATTCGCTGGGCGATGTCTGCTGACATGATGCATATCAGGACGACACACCTCTTAATTATCGGGGTAGAGGCGGGAATCTGTTCCATCTGTTCGGGGGACTGGTTCCCAGCCACTATCGTCGAAGCGTGGCCTGTGTGGAGCAACTATCGGCGAAAACAGAGGAATTATCCCGTAACTCTGTGAGGGATGAGTATGGTGACCGCCCCTCAGGAGAGTGACTGCTGTGACGCTTGACCTCGTGACCTTCGGCGAGACGATGCTTCGATTGTCGCCACCGCGTGGGAGTCGACTGGAGACTGCCGAAACGTTACGATTCAGCACGGCCGGTGCAGAGTCGAACGTCGCAATCGCGGCGAGCAGACTCGGGGCCGAAACCGCATGGGTTTCGAAACTTCCGGCTTCAGCGCTTGGTCGTCGGGTAACAGCTGACGTACGCCGACACGGTGTCGACCCGAGCGTCGTCTGGACAGACCAGCATCGCCAGGGGACGTACTACCTCGAACACGGTGGAGAACCGAGGGGTACGTCGGTAATCTACGACCGGAAGGATGCCGCGGTGACGACGGCAACGGTTGAAGAACTCCCAACGGAGCCATTCGAGGAGGCGACGTACTGCTACACGAGTGGAATCACGCCAGCGTTGTCGGAACAACTCAAAGAGACGACAGCTGCGCTGCTCGAAACTGCTCGGGCGGCGGGAGCGACGACTGTCTTCGACCTGAACTACCGGTCGAAACTCTGGACGCCAGACGAAGCCCGCGAGACACTCGAATCGCTATTTCCGCTCGTCGACGTGCTCGTCGTCGCGGCACGTGACGCGCATACCGTCCTCGGAATCGACGGCGATGCTTCAACAGTTGCATCGAGGTTGGACGACAAATACGGATTTGAGACGGTTCTCGTCACGCGCGGTGCCGAAGGTGTGCTCGCCCTGTCCGACAACGAAGTGTACGAGCAGGGTGCCTTCGAGACCGAGACGTTCGACCCGATTGGAACCGGAGACGCGTTTGTCGGCGGATATCTCGCGTCGCGGATTCGTGGTGAGAATCTGGCAGCAGCACTCGAACAAGGCGCTGCAACCGCAGCGCTCAAGCGGACACTCGATGGTGACCTCGCAGTTGTAACCCAGGCGGAAGTCGACCGAGTCCGAACCGAGTCGGCTGTCGGTATCAGTCGCTGAGATAGTCGGTGCTCCGAAATCATAGCCCATTGGTGGAAACACAATACTAATTTCTAATTGCCTTTTGGGGAACACTCCTGTTATACCTGATTAAAATAGAAGTATCGAGTATATGAATGGGGTATTAAATATAGGTGTCACAATTATTTCTGTACTATATATACAAATAGCACAAATATATTGTATAGATTTAGCAATACTGTTCGGCGTGTGAATACACAGCAACTGGTCCAAACGGGATGCGTTTATGACACTGGTCTGTGATACTCTGGTCAAGACTCAACGCCTATGGACGACTCGACCAAGTCCACGACTGACGAAATCATCACCCTCCTGGAGCAAAACGCTCGTCGCGAGGCGTTTGCGTGTCTCGAACAGATCGAGTCCGTGCCGACCGCGCAGCGAAAATCAGCCGTGCGTTCGTTGCGGGACGTTGCCGAAAATCGCCCCGAACTAGTCGGTCAGCTTTGCTCGGCGCTCGTCCCGTTTCTCGAAGACAGCGCACGGCCGGTCCGCCTCACGACTGCGAAACTGTTTGTCTCTGTCGCACGCTCGAATCCGGATGCGGTGGTGTCAGCCGTCTCACCACTCGCGGACCGTCTCTCCGACGAAGGCGAGTTTTACTATGTCCGTGCTCGCGCCGCCGAAGCACTTGGATTCGTCGCCATCAGTTATCCCGACGAGGTGGCATCCCCGTCGGTTCTCGCGGACCTGCGTGTCGGACTCGCGTTCGACGAACCGGAGGTCAAAGAGAAGTTGGCCAAGGCACTCGAATGCGTCGCACTCGGTGACCCGAGTCGACTCCGACATCACGTCTCGGCGTTGGCTGCGCATCTCGACGACGAGAGCGAACTCGTTCGATACCACTTGACGACGGCACTGGTCGTACTCGGGTGTGAACATCCCGAGCGACTCACCACGGCGGGTGACGAACTCACGGGGTGCCTCGACGACGACTCTCCCTACGTGCGAGGAAGAGCTGCCGAAGCACTCGGCTTACTCGCTGCCGAAGTGGACCGCGGTGTACTCCCCATACCAACACTTCAAACGTTGAAAGACGAGGGAACAACAGAGGAGTTTGTTAGAGAGCGAGTCCAATTTGCGCTCAGTGCTGTCGGTGTGGTGGATGTTGGTCACGACAAGAAACACGGTGATTTGGTGGGATGTCTGTCGGGGATTCGTCGCTCTACAGAAACCGCAACTAAGGCAATTTCCGCACCAAACACTGATAGCGAGTGTCCACACTGCGGACTGCCGCTCCCGGATGAAGGACCGCCGATGTGTCCGCGGTGTGGGACACCAAACTGATGGTGAATTTTATTTCAGAAACTAAACTATAGTTTCCTCTACCGTTCTGAGGTTGCTGGGTGCAACCTTCCCAGTCCACTCCAAGCACGAACCGCACACTTTTTATTTTAGGTTGGCCTAAACGCCTTCAATGGCTGCTGAGACCCAGTTCCACTCCGAGCCTCACTCGGAACTTGAAACACACCACGACACCGAAATAACTGTTTGTGAGAGCGCCCCCGGGAAATATGTGTTCCTCGAATCCGGGAACACGGATGGGTGGATTGCAACCGACGCGACCGTCGACGTAACTCGATAACTCCGTACGATGACTGACGCCGAAGACAACCACGAGACAGAATCCGAGCGTACCGTCGTCCGTGCTGGACGAAACTTCGAACAGACCTACCGCCTCGACGCGAGCGAGGTCGGTGAGTTCCTCGTCAACTTGGGCGAACAACTCCGTGACGGCGACGAGTTGACTATCACTACCGACGAGTGGGAACTCCCGTTCGCGTTCGGTGAGCCTATCGAACTAGAAATCGACTTCGATGGCGTCGACGACCCAGAGTTAGAAATCGAAATCGAACTTCCCGGCATCACTGACGACAAAGCGCCGGGCGTCCAGTAGGCCGACACCACAGGTACTTCTCCTACGCTTTCGCCCAAATCCTGCGACAGCGCTGACTTCCATAGACGGGGAGAACCCTTTGTCGCTACAGCAGCCACCCCCAGAGAACGAATTTTCCCGAGATTCTGTCTTTTTCCAAATCAGTACTGGACATCATCTTTATTGAATCACGACTGTTCTGCTGATATGTGTGTAGACTGTCCTACTGAGTGGCTGTAAGTGGTGGGTTCTCCCGACTCACCGTATGCCAACTTCTCGACGTTCGACCCCACATCTCGAACGAATTCTAACAAGTTCTAAATCAGAGTGGTAGTAGTCAAGTTCCTAGATATGTGATTTTGTTGATTGAATAGCGAATGACAATCGGACGTCCGGTTCTGTAACGCCAAACGCCCCTCTCTGTCGAGCACTGAGTCGGGGCGCTAGACCGCGTCAAAATTTCTAAATCATAGATTATAGTCGAGAGAGTAGTCATCTGTAGTGGTTCAAGAGAATATTATTCCGACTGTTGCGCGGTGAAACTGCAACACCACGGGGCGATGAGGAGTGAATTCGTTACAGATGTACGTCTGTAACGTTTTATGGTATAATCAATAGTTTATGTATTTAATTCAACTATTCAGGGCCAATTACCGGTTCCCCGAACGGAGTAACCGTTGAAATTTGGCACGGGGCCACCGGGCAGGCCCACTGTCGCAGAACTAGACGACGAGTGTGGGCTGGTCGGCCGTGACGAGTCTCGTCACGCGCTCGAACAGCCGTTTCGCGCGCCGCATCGACGTTCCCTCGACGGTCACTCTGAGGTCACCTTCGGTTCTGCTCGGGCGGACGACGAACCATGCTTCGCCTTCGTCGACGAAGACGCCATCGTCCGTCTGTACGTCTCCGAATCGTTCCCGCGCTTCTTCGGTGATTCGCGACATCTCTTGGGCGGTGTTGTCGACCGAAAACGAATCGAAGTACAGCGGGTACGCTTCGACATGCTCGGCCTGCTCCGAGAGGGTCTGTCCGTCGTCGACGAGGCGAGCGAGGCGGATTGCCGACAGTGCGGCGTCTGGGCACGGCGACTCGTCGGGCCAGTGGTAGACGCCGCTGGGTTCACCGCCGAAGACAATCTCGGTCGTCGAGGCTGGTCCCGAACCCGGTGTGCCGTCCATCTCGGTTCGAACGATTTCACCGCCAGCCTCCTCGACGACCTCTTCGATTCGGCGACTCGATTCGAGCGGGACCGCAACTCGACAGTCACCGTTCGAGGTTTCGACTGTATGCTTCGCAAAGAGGGCTAACAGCGTGTCGCCACCGATGACGTTACCGAGTTCGTCGATAGCGACGATTCGGTCCGCGTCGGCATCGTGAGCGACACCGAAATCGGCGTCAGAAGCGGCCACTGTGCGCCGAAGCGTCGAACAGACGTTCTCGTCGGGCGAGACGCGACGCCGCGGGAACCTGTCGGTCTTGGAGTCGGCGAGGCGGTCAACCGTGCAGCCCAGTCGTTCGAGCGTTCGGGCCACGTTGTCGACGCTGTGCCCGCCGACATCGACGACGACGTGTGTGTCGTCGAAGGACGACCGGTCTTCGCACAACCAGTCGAGATGGTGCTCGGTCGCGTCGTCCCACCGCCGCTCGTCGCCGATATCGTCCCACGAGGCGAGGTCGGCAGTCGCGCCGTTGACGTGGTGAACGAGGTGGCGCTGGCGCTCCCACGAGAGACGCGACCCATCGTTGTCGAACAGTTTCAGTCCGACATCTTCGGAAGGGTCGGGGGCTGCTGTGACAGCAATGCCGATGTCGCCGTCGAGTCGGCGCACACCGGTCGAAACCGCCGGACTCGCAACGGTTCCGAGTCGGTGGACCGTGCCGCCCGATTCGCGCACGCCCATCGCAACCGCGTCCGCGAGGAGTCGAGTGTTGTCCCTCGGGTCGTGGCCGAGGACGACCACCTCGTGCGCGTTGCCGAGGGTGCGACCGGCCTTGAGCGCGAGTTCGGCGGTCATATGGGAACCGTATGGGCCGCGAATTCGTGAGGGTGCGAACATACCACGCCATCACCCTCGGGGAAGTTTACTATCGGTTGGATAATGTGGCTTTGTCGGGCTTAGTCCCTCCCAAAACACTCGGTTCGGAGCGTGTACTGTTCGAAACGCGGTACACGACCACGCCGTCGTTTTGGTACACCTGTTCGTACCGGTTGCTCTCCGCCAGCGACGCCCGGAGTTTCTCGGTCCCGTTTTCCTCCAGTCCGCGAACCGTGTAGGTTCCTTTCGGGACGTACAGGTAGTCGGGCGATGCGCCAACAGATTCCATCGACTTGGTCACACAACTGGCGTTCTCGCAGGTGCTGAGAGTCTTGAACGTGGATATCTGCTCGTAATACTGGTCAGGGCTCTTCCACTCGACCCCCCACGGACCGACGAGAATCGTCCGGTCGGTGTAGTAGGGGAACCACTCGGCAGCATCGGAAAGCACGACGAACTCCGCTCCGGAACTCGTGTGTTCTGCGGCCCACTGCATTGCCTCTCGGTCGTCATCATCCATAAACGGCGGAAGGCTCGGACTGCCGTGGTGGGCCGATGCGAGGCCACTACCAGCGTAAAATCCGCCAAGGGCCGCACCGAAGACCAGCACGAGAGTGAGGACGGCAGCCATCGATTGCCGCGAATCGAGCGTGTCGCGGAACCTGTTCGAGACTCGCGGAACCACGACGCCCATGAACACGGTGGCAATCATCATCGCAGCGGGGACGAATTGGAATCGTTCTTTCCCGAGCACGTACGCGGCTACGAAGAGCCACGCTGGGAGGGCGTACGACCCGCGAGACACGAGTACCACGGCAGAGACGAAACTTGCGACGAAGAATATCGTGACGAGAGTCGGGTCGAGCGGATAGACGAACTGGTCGAGGAGTCTCCCGACTCCACCCGCGATGCCGCTATGGCTCCCCGCAGCACCGGTGAAGACCTCGATGCCGTGTCGAGAGACGACGCTCAACAACCATGGAGAAGCCATGATGAGACCGCCGAGTGCAACGACTGCACCGCTTGCGAGTCCCCGAAGCGACCGGTCGAACACCGCGTAGAGGACGAGCCAACTGACGCCGAAGAAGACGGTGTAAACTGGGTGCGACAGGATTGTGAGCGCGAAGAAGATTGCGCCCGAACTGACCCACTGTCGCTCCTCGTCGACGAAGATTCTCGTTCCGATGTAGATACCACAGAGCGCCAAGAGGAACGCCGACGCTCGAACGATGCCTCCCGCAGAGAGGTGCCACTGGAGCGTCGGCGGCGCGACGGCCAGAATGGTCGTCGCTAGCCCTGCTTGCCGGCGCGTCGGAAGCAACCGGGACGCAATTCCGTAGTAGGGAACCAGATAGAGAACCGTCACGACGGCCGGAAGGAATCGACTGACGTCTCTCCCAGAGATTCCAAGGTCGGTGAGTGCGGCGACCACGTAGAACTGAAGCGGTGGATACGCGAACGGAACCCCACCAGCGTAGTACGGAATCGTCGTCGGAAGGGCGTATCCGTTGGCACGAATCTGCTCGGCGATTTCCAGATATAATCCGGCACCGTACGCGGGGTACGGGTGGGTCAAGACGTAGGTCACGGAGACGACGAGACCAGCTACGAGCGCGAACACGAACCAGATGTGGCTGTCGCGGCCGAGGTCGGGGACACCGCCCGGAAAGCCGTTCATGTGACCTGCCGAAGCGGGGTCGAGACCGGTCGGGTCGTCCTTCGTAGTCGTCACCCACTCGGGCGACCCAATCGCGGTGCGCTCTCCGTCCGCAGTACCTCCGGTGTCGAGGCTGTTTAGCTGCTCTCCATACTTCGAGCCGTCCACATCTGTCGGTTTTTCTGTCATCGGCGCCTGTAAATCGAGAACGGATTGGTTATCGAGATGCTGTACGGCAGCCACCGAATTTCGAGCGCGACCCAGCCGAGGGCGACGATTCCACCGAAGAGTGCCGTGGCGAGCGTCGAGAGTCCCATCCAGCGGGGGAGGACGTAGTACACCGCGTTGAGGACCGGGTTGGGGATGGCTGCTGCCACCGCGCTGCTTTCGTCGCCCGCCTCAGCGCCGACTGTCTGGTTCTCCAAGGGGAGTTCGTGGGCTGGCTGTCCGCCGGTACTTTCGTCGCCAGTTTCGAGCCGTTCGGCCTCGTATGGGAACGCAATAGGAACGCTCCACACGACGTTACCGGTTTCGTCGAGTTCGAGGACCCGGTTTCCGTTCGAGTCGGTCACGAGCGTATGACCGTTGGGAAGTCTGTCTGCGTCGCGTGGCCATTGAAGCGTCTCGTCCTGCCAGACCCACGACTGGGACCACTCGCCATTGTGGCGGCGATACTCGACGAGTCGGTTGTTCTCGGAGTCGGCGACGAGCGTGGCGTTATCGCCGTCGGCGTTTTCGATGTAGTCCGGGTTGTGTTGCTCGTAGACCACGTCGTGTGAGCCGTTTCCGAGCGTCTGCGATTCGACGAGCCCAGTCTCGCGGTCGAGGTAGACGACGCGGTCGTGATTCCGGAGACTGACCTGAATGTGACCGTTCGAGAGGACCTCGACGTCGTTGAGGTGCGTCCAGTCTTCTGGGAACGGTCCGCCTGTCTCCGCGGGGTCGAACGCCGACTGCGCGTCCCACGACCACGTGACGAGTTCCGACGTGGTGTTCACCACGAAGACGCGGTCGGCGGCGATGTCGGCGACGACGTACGAGGTGTCGTTGAGTCGGTCGCCGTCGTGCCATCGCGTCGAATGCTTTCCGGGCGTCACCCGACTGTATATATCCTCGACTTCTCCGGTCGTGAGGTTCACGCGCTCAATACCGTTTCGAGTACAGGCCGTCTCGCCACCGCACTCTTCGGGCGTGAGATGGTCGGCGTACAGGTACTCTACGGTCGCGTTTGTACCCTCGACTGGGTCGACATCCCAGTACCGAGTGTGCGAGTCGTTGTAGTAGATGGTTCGTCCGTCCGGCCCGAACGCGACGAGTTCGGCGTTCGCGCGCGGGCCGTCGCTTTCTTTTCCTAACCACGTGTTCGAGTCGGTCGCGATGACCGTCGTCCCGTTTGTAGGCTCGATTCGGCCGTCACCATCGGCCGCTCCGCGTACCGTCGGCGTCGATTGGGAGGCGTACGCGCCACCGACGACGCTCGCACAGACGAGGAAGACCACCGCCGCAGCGACTCGCACGTGAGTCCGCTCGACCATCTTGTCTCATCTCCGTCGGCGTCCGGTCTAACTATCTGTACACTAAATACGCTCCAACTTCGAGAACAATCGTGAAATCGTGCAATTGAGCGGGCTTAGCATGGGAATAATAAGGATTGTTCACCCACTCTTTGTGTATCCATGCGGCCTCGACCCAGGCGGCCAGGGGGTGTTCTCGTCCTCGTCCTCGTCCTCGTCGGCTTCGTTCTCCTGTCGATGGTTGCGGCCCCCGCGCTGAGTGGCGTCAGCATTATCTCTGGAGACGTGTCCCAGAGCGACCCGCCTGAACAGACCAGTACACGGACCGCAGAAACCGTGCGGCTGGTTCACGTCGGCGACGAGAACGACCGGCTGTGGCCCTACACCAGCAGAGCACGGGCGTTCGACACGATGACGCTTCCAATCAACCTCGTTGTCGAAGGGAACCCTGCGCGCGTGCGGACACTACTCGTCTACTCACACGACGCGAAGTGGGACCAGACCAACGAGTCGTGGCAGATGGCTCCTGAGGAAGTCAGCGCTGCGAATACCGAAAAGACACCGTGGGGTTCTGCGACGGGCGCAAACCGATACACGTACGTGCAAACTGATTCCGGGGGCATCTGGATACGAGAGTCGATGCAACTCCACGATGGGACCTACTTCGGCAGTCGAATTCACCTTCGACTCTACGGTGGTGGGACCCCGAGTGACTCGTGGACGGCGATTCAAGCACACCGGGACTATTGGGACTGGTTCCGACTCCGGCACACCGTGACAAGCCTCGCCGGGCCGCAACACGCCGTCGAACGGGATTTGATGCGGCAACCGACAGTGGTCGAGACGAGACGCGAGCGATTCGCCAACGGCGGTATCATCGACGCCGACGGTTGGGTGTCCGTCTTCGAACTTGCTCCGAGACAACTCGTCTCCGGAGCATCCCCCGAATCCGGGTCCGTTGGAACCGATAGTGCACAGGTCGACGCGTCCGGAAGTAACCCAACGGACACCCCAACCCCCCGCTCTGGGGCGGAAAAGCAAACCACCACGGTACTCATATCGCTGCTTGCAGTCGTTGCCGCTGGTCTCGGTGCGCTCGCCACGGGGGCAGTCGACCGTGAGGATATCGGTGCGTTCGTCGAGCGTCTCCGCTGGTCGCGACTCGCAGACCGCCGGCTTCACCGCGGCGTGCTCCTGTTCGCCTCGCTCGCCGCGATTCCGCTCTTGGTCCGCTCGGCCGGACTCGTTCTCGAAGGGTACGCCCCGCAGCATCCGAAGCCTATCGCTGCGCTCTTGTACCCGTTTTTCGCGTTTGCGCCGACGATAGTGGCTGTTCGGCTCCCTCGCGGACTCTCGTGGGAGCACTGGTTTAGCACCGCGTTCGTCGGCTACGGAATCGGTCTGGTGGCCGACCTCGGACTTATCGGCGTCTCCGTGATTCCCGTCGAAATCGTGCTCCACCGATTCGCCGTCCTCGTCTCGCTCGGACTGCTGGCCGTCGTCGGCCAGCACCGCTCTCGTTCGAAGACCGCACCACGAGCACCTCTGCTCGTGGCGCTCGGCGTGTGGATATCTCTGCTCGCGTGGCCGCTTCTTTTTGGAATATAGCCGTTTAGGAGGCGTGTAATAACGTTCTCGACACGCTTCGTAGCGACATACACCAGTTTGCCCTCCCTGACGATGTCATCTATTCGACTCCGTAGACGGTCGCTGTTGGCGCTCGCCGGTCTCGGACTAACGAGCGGGTGCGTCAGACAGTTCGAATCCGCTGTCTCGCGCGACCAGCAGCAACCGCTGTCGGTGGCTATCAAGACGGTTCCGGCGGACGCGGACATCGTCGCAACGAAGATTGCACGATACCTCGCAACGCGACTCCAGCAGGTTGGCATCTCGGCAACTGTCGTCCCGATGAGCCGAGAAGAACTCCTTCGGTCGGTCCTCATGAACCACGACTTCGACCTGTACGTCTATCGCGTCCCGCTCCGGGACGACCCCGATTTCCTCCGCCCCCTCCTCCATTCCCGATACGCACCCGATATCGGGTGGCAAAACCCGTTCGGGTACGGCGACCTGTCTCTGGATTCAGTCCTCGAACGACAACGGACGGAACACGGGGCAGTCCGAAAATCGACGCTCACTGAGGCCCAACAGCGAATCGCCTCCAACCAGCCGTTTACACCAATCGCTGTCCCCGAGACGGTTCGGGCGATTCGCTCTGACAACGTGGAGTGGCCAGAGGAAGTGCCGCTTCACAGTCTCTCGGCGTATCTGACCGCCCGTCCGACAGAACGTGAGGCCGAACCGACGACGTCGACCAACACCACGGTAGCGAGTACACCGTCGCCAACCACAGCCACCCAAAATCGGTCCGACCCGCCGACGACACGTACTCGAACGACCGAACCAGAACCGCCCGAGACTGCACTTCGGGTGTCGATTACCGACGCTCGTCCGACCGAGAATCTGAATCCGCTGTCGACGCCGTTTCGGTCGGATGGAACCATTATCCGACTCCTGTACGACCCACTTGGGCAGTCGTTCGACGGACAGGTTCGGCCGTGGATGGCCAAGTCGTGGTCGTGGACCGGCATCGATTCGAACATCCTTTCGATTCGACTCCGCGACGACCTGATGTGGCACGACGGTGAGCCAGTGAGCGCCACCGACGTTGTGTTTACGTTCGACTTCCTATCTGATACGTCACTAGGTGAGTTCGACCAACCGGTACCATCGCCCAGATACCGTGGTCGTGCATCGCTGGTCGAAGATGTGAGACTCATCTCGAAACGTGACGTGCGGATTCAGTTCGGCGACGTGGATGAAGCGGTTGCCATGCGCGCGCTGACCGTTCCGGTTCTACCGAAACACGTTTGGGAGTCGTACGCCCGTCCGCCGAGCGTTCCGTTCTCAGGAGGAAGACGCGTCACAGAAGCGCTCGTTCGGAACAATCTCGAACCGGTCGGGAGCGGCCCGCTCCAAGTTACGAGTTCGTCGCTTCGGGAGTCGCTGACGATGGAACCGTTCGAGTCGCACTTCCTCATGTCGGACTCGCTCGGCGAATCGCTGGCACAGTCCGACGGTGGATTTTCGTTCGATAGGCTCACGTTCACCGTCGTCCCCTCCGACGGCGCGGCCATCGAACTCCTCGAAAACGATACTATCGACGCGACGGCGAACTCGCTGTCGTCGAGCGCGGCCGGTCGCGCGCGAGAAGCACCCGGACTCACACTTCGTACCGGTCAGTCCCAGTGGTGTTACCACGTCGGCTATAACCTCCGAAAACCACCGTTTACCAATCCCCGGTTCAGGCGGGCAGTCTCCAGACTCGTCGACCGGACGTTCCTCACGAAATCGCTGTTCGACGGCGACGCAGAGGGCGTCGAGTCAGTGCTCGAACCCACTCCGTTTGCCCCCGAAGGAGCGCAGTGGCGGGAGACCGTCGCCGAACTCGGATTCGTCGGGGACCAAGGCACCGGCGAGCTAGATACCGAGCGCGCGCGCTCGTTGTTCGAGGAAGCCGGATACACGTACTCGTCTGATTCGACGTTACTGGTGCAAGAATGACCGTCTCACCACTCGTCTCGGTTCTCGTGGAGGTGCTCGGTGGTGCCGCAATCGCACTGCTCGTCGCACTAGTGGGTATCGTCCGCCCGTCGAGACTCCGAGTTGCGTCCGGAACCTTCCGCGAGCGGATTCGAGACGCGGCACCGTATCTCGGCCTGCTCGCCAGTGTCCTCGTCGTAAACAAGGTTGCTCGTGACTTCGGCCCCGAAGTGTCGTGGGCCCTCGGGTGGAACGTAACCGGACACATTTACGCCGTTGAAGGGAACTTCGTCGCCTCCGTCCAGTCGCTCGCGACGCCGACGCTCACTGCTGTGCTTTCGACCGTCTACCTCTCGGGATACGTCTTCTTACTCACGTTCCCGTTTGTCGCGTACCTCGTCGCCGACGACCGCCGCCCGCTGAAACTCACTGCCGTCGCGTACGCAGCGAACTACGCCATCGGACTCACGTGTTATATCCTCTTTATCTCCTACGGACCGCGGAATCTCCTTCCGGGACAGGTCGAGTCACTCCTCTACAGTACCTATCCGCAGACACAGATTCTCACCGGTGAAGTGAACGTGAATACGAACGTCTTCCCGTCACTCCACACCTCGCTTTCGGTGACGGCGTCGATTCTCGCCGTTCGGACACGACACATCTATCCGTCGTGGGCGGTGTTCGCACCCGTTCTTGCGAGCGCCGTCGCGTTTGCGACGATGTATCTGGGCATCCACTGGGGAGTCGATGTCGTCGCCGGTTTCGTCCTCGGCATCGGAAGCGTTCGCATCGGAGAGTGGGCCGTCGAGCACGGGCTCGACAGCCCCTAAGACCCGCTTACCGCCCCGATAATAACGGCAATAGCACGGTGAATACCGCTGTGAGCACCATCGCTACTCTTCGCGTTCCGGCATCAACGTTCGTCCTAGACGACACGCTCGGTTACCACCCAAGCGTCGAAGCACGGTTACTTCGGTCTGTCCAGGTCGATGGCGCGAGCATGGCCCCGTCGATGTGGCTTCGAAGTGACGACACCGTTCCGCTTGAGCAGTTACTCCGGTCGGACCCGAGCGTGTCGGACCACTCCATCCTTCTGTCCTCGGACGACGGCGGTGTCTATCGAATCGGTATTCGACCCCAATCAGACACCTTCCTTCGCCTCTTCGTGGAGTCGAGTGTAACTGTCGTCGACTCGTATGCTCACGACGGTGAGTGGGTGTTTCGCGTCCTCGCCGACAACCGCGACTCGCTGGGTCAACTGATGGAGAACTGGAACCAAGCGAACCTCGGATACGCCGTCGAACGTATCTCGAACTGTGAGGACGTCTCTGATCCCGCCCGCTTCGGACTTACCGAATCACAGTACCGCGCGCTTGTGACCGCGTTCAGAGAAGGGTACTACAGCGTGCCTCGCGAGTCTGATATAACGACCGTCGCAAACATCTTAGGCATCAGCCACCAAGCCACGTCTCAACGCCTCCGTAGAGGGCACGAACGCCTGATTCAGAACGCACTCATCGAGCGTCCCGCACCCGGATTCCCGATTTGATGGCTTGCACATGCAACCACAAGGAGTACGGTCCCGTCGCATGAAGAAGGGGATGGAATGGGTACCTAAGTTGCGGCGACAGGCTTGGCACTCGCTGCCCCCTCGAGGTGTGTCCAGTGTGTCCCAACCGCTGACTATCCGTACGGCAGCACGTGTCTCTGTCATCTCACCAGTCTTGAATCACGTGCCAGAACTCGGAATCCCCATGATGTTAGAGGCTGTTTGCTCCCCAGGGTACCCATTCACCCTGCCCGTAGTCGGAGCCGGTCCGTTGTAAGAGGTTAATTATACTATGTGCGCCAAACTAGCCACGCCTATCAGCACCGATGTTTCCAAGTCGATACCAAACATTGTTGGTAGAACACTAAACACCATGTGTGACAGATAGTAGTTCTATGACGAATCGAACCGAAGACGACGCTTGCTCTCCAGTCCGAAAAGCGGAGCAGTCGGACGTAGAGAGCGAGTCCCCATCTCCCTCTCCATCTCTCTCTCGATTTTCGACTCTCTCGGGTCTCGAACGTAGATTCAGGAGTCTCATATTGTTCTGTAAATCTATATTCCTCCCCGGGACGACGACTCGGCCCACGGACTCGATTCCGGTGGTGACACCGGACACTGAAGACGCCCGGGCGGAGGGACACAAAGAGACACTGCTGCACGCCGAGTCCGACTCCAACTTCGCCGCGATGACCGAACCAGTCGTCGAGGTGGACGCGGACCATCCCCTCTTGGGGGTCGATCCCGAACTCCTCAACCCTGAGCGTCGGATTCTCCAACTGCTTCTCATCGAGGGCGGAAGTCTCGCGCAGTCCGCGTTGGTCGAACGGACACGGTGGTCCGAATCGACAATCAGTCGCACACTCTGTCGAATGGAAACCCAAGAACGTATCGAGCGTCACCAGCGAGGCACTGGCAAAATCGTCATTCTCCCCCAGAAGCGAGAGCCATAGCGCGGTTCCCAACAGGTTCGCCTGCCGCGACGCTCCCTCAACAGCTCTGAACTGCACACGACAAAGTCATCGGGGAATCGTAGAGCACCAACTCCAACAAGACCGGTCCGTCTACAATCGCCGGTGACGAGAATCGCTCCCGGCGTCACTGGACTAGCGGGGCGTTCACAGCGCGAGCGTCACCGTGCCGAAAAACAGGAAGACGAACACGTATCGCCGCGCCCGGACCATCGAGAGGTCGACTCGGCTTGCATGTCCCAATCCAGAGGTGGTGAGCGCGAGTCCGATGAAGACCGCACTTATTGGAGCGAACTGTCCAGTTAGCATGGCTACTCCTCGCCGTGTTCGATAGTCGGTCGTGCGTCGATTCGGGCAGTGTACCTGACATCAATCATGGTTGTTTATTTCCCTTATTGCTACTTCCTTATACTGGCTGTAAGAAATTGTAGTTGATTGGTACCATGGGTCTTGATTGAATAGTCCACTCGAAAGAAACAAGGCACTCATCCGAGCGCCGTTGTGCGGTTACTGGCGGGGTAAGCGGCGTGAAACAGTCTAAAGCAGTGGTTTTACCGGCCTGTCGAGGCCGTCACCTGCGAGTGTATCCCCAGTAGACGAAAAAGAGTACGACGAGTCCTGCCGGAACGAGTGCGGCGCGCACGCCGAACAGATCAGTCGTCGAAACAGCGATAGCGACGGCGGCAACTCCAAAGAGTAGTACCACCAACTCCACAATCCGCCCCGCGGGAACGTTGACGTTCTGGAGGTCAAGGTCTACCGTCCGTGCGTTTCGTGCACGACCAGACGACTTCTCACGGTGGGTTGTGGCCCGATTTGGAGTCGAATCAGTGTGGTCGGAGACGACGGTTTCGCTGGACTGCGATGAGAAGATGCGGCCGGTTTCACGGTCGAAGGAAAGTCGGTTTGCCGCCTCGAGACGCGGCAAGTCGAAGTTGTAGAGGACGCTGTGGATTTCCTCGTTGGTTGGAACCATCCCCTCCGTTTCGTCCTGGAACCACTCCGAGAGCGCAACGGTGAGTTCGCCGATAGTGTAGGGCCTGTCTGGGCACTCGTCGACAAACGAAACGATTGCTTCGCGGCGGTGCGTTTCGGAGACGCCACCGAGGCCGGGTCTGTCGTCGAGTGATGGACCCGACCGCCCGTCGTTGTCGCCCGGTCCGGTCGGTGCCCACGGCGGTACCATTAGTACTCGGGGCTATGTAATCTATAAAAATAAATCCCTGGGTGTCTTGGACTATTGAATTCGCGTATTTTGCCTTTTCAGTGCCCAGAGCGCTTATCTGACCCATAATAATGCCCGGATAGTGTCTGGAATTCCACAGCGGTAGCAGGACCGCACGACACGCTATGAGAGAACCACACCGAAACCACGAGAGAGACGAGCGACCCTCCGACCGCACTGTGAGCGACCGGCACGCAAGAAGGTACAACCGATGAGCGACGACATCAACATCGCCGCCCCAATTCTCGGTTCCGAGGAGCTATCGCGCATCGAGTCGGTCGTCGAATCGGGCATGGTTGCCGACGGTCCGGAAGTCCGCGAATTCGAGTCCGAATTCGCAGACGACTGCGATGCCGACTTCGGTGTCGCAACATCGAACGGCACCACCGCACTGCATACGGCGCTCGAAGCCGCCGGTGTCGGTCCCGGTGACCGAGTTCTCACCACCCCGTTTTCGTTTGTTGCGACGGCGAACGCGATTCGGTTCACCGGTGCCGAACCGGTGTTTGCGGACATCGACCCCCAGACGTTCAACCTCGACCCCGCGAACGTCGAAGCCACGCTCGAAGCGTTCGACGGAGCAGTCGATGCGATGATTGTCGTCCATCTCTATGGGCTTCCAGCGCCGATGGACGAGCTTCGCGAACTCGCGGCTGCTTACGATGTGACGCTCATCGAAGACGCCGCCCAGGCCCACGGAGCAACGTACCACGGGTCGCCCGTCGGTTCGCTCGGGGACGCCGCGTGTTTCTCGTTCTATCCGACGAAGAACATGACGACCGGAGAGGGCGGTATCGTCGTCACTGACGACGAAGCACTTGCCGAGCGCGCAGCGAGTTTCATCAACCACGGCCGCGAGTCGGACGGGTACCGACACGTCTCGCTCGGGCACAACTTCCGAATGACGAGCATCGCGGCCGCGATGGGTCGTGCCCAACTCGAACGACTTCCCGGGTTCGTCGAGCGCCGCCGCGAAAACGCCACTCGCCTCGACGACTTGCTCGCGGACACGAATGCTGTCAGGCCGACAGTGCCGTCCGGGTACGGCCATTCGTACCACCAATATACTATTCGTGTCGGAAACCGCGACGAAGTCGTCGAGCAACTGGACGACCACGGCATCGGAAGCGGCGTCTACTATCCACGGTGCATTCACGAGCAACCGGCCTACAACGACCTCGACGTGACCGCACCGGTGGCCGAACTCGTCTGCGACCAAGTACTCTCGCTTCCCGTCCACCCGGCGCTCGACGACGACGCTATCGAACGCGTCGGCACCGTTCTTCGCGACGAGGTGACCATCGAACCGCCGACCAATCCGGCTACGGCACCGATGGAGGTTTCCGATGACTGATGACACCGTACACGCCGGGGTAATCGGCGTCGGAAGCATGGGGCAGAACCACGCTCGTGTCTACGACGAACTGCCGGAGACGAACCTCGTCGGCGTCTTCGACGTTGACGACGCACAGGCGGAAGCCGTGGCGTCGCAGTACGGAACAACCGCGCGCTCGATGGACGACCTGCTTGAAGTTGCAGATATCGTCTCCATCGCCGTTCCGACGCAGTTCCACTACGAAAACGCCAAACAGGCGCTGGAGTCGGATGTCCACGTCCTCGTCGAAAAGCCGTTCGTCGACGACCCCGAAAACGGACGAGAGCTTATCGACATCGCGGAAACCCGTGGCCTAACGTTACAGGTCGGCCACATCGAGCGGTTCAACCCCGTGGTGCAGACGCTCCGAGACCTCGTCGAGGACCTGGATATCTACGCCATTTCGACCGAACGGGTTGGCCCACCTATCGACCGGGCAATCGACGACTCGGTCGTGATGGACCTGATGATTCACGACCTCGACATCGTTCTCGACATCGTCGACGACGACATCGAGTCGTACAACGCGATTGGGACACCCGATTGTCGCTACGCGAACGCCAATCTCCGCTTTGACTCGGGTGTGACCGCATCGCTCACGACGAGCCGCGTTACACAGGAGAAAGTCCGTGGCCTCACGATTTCGGCGGCGGACTGCCGGGTCAAGGTCGACTACATCGACCAAAGTATCGAGATTCATCGGTCGTCGGTCCCGGCGCACATCGACGACGGGTCACTCGTGCGCCATCGCCACGAAAACTTCGTCGAGACCCTCACTGTCGAGCAAGTCGAACCACTAAAGAGCGAACTCAGTTCGTTCGCGAACGCGGCAAAGACGGGGGCACAACCGGTGGTCGATGGACGGCAGGGACTCAGTGTGCTGAAACTAACGAAGAAACTCGACGCTGAAGCACAGTCCGAACCCGAGGGCAGACGGCGAATCCAAATCGACGCGCAGTAACCACGGTTTCCTCGCCGCTGAAAGGTTCGATTAACTGTTGCAACAATCCGGATTTCGCCGGATATCGAATCCACTCCGAATCGAACACATCAATATCTCAATATCGCCGCTATCTGTCGATTACGGGGTCATGAAACAGTCTGAAACAATGTTGCAATGAATGAAATTCACGTTACCGACGAGGAAAACATCGCTGCAACATTTGGAAAATAAGAAACAAAGTTGCCGATTTATTGGGGGTCGAAATAACGCTATGAGCGAGGATGTCAGCACAAGTAAGCAGCCCTGACGACGCGCTGATAGACCAGCATAGCAACGCGAACGAGGAACGCGCTGAACTCGGGAAAGACGAGATATACCATCTCCTCCAGAACGAGCGACGGCGGAACGTCCTCAAATACCTGCGCGACCGGGACGGACCGGTCCAGATGCGCGACATCGCAGAACAGGTCGCCGCATGGGAGCACGATACGACAGTGCAGGCGCTCATGTCCGACCAGCGCCAACGCGTGTACATTGCACTGTATCAAGCCCACCTTCCGAAACTCGACGAAGAAGGTATCATCGACTACAACCAGAGCCGCGGCATCGTCGAGAAGAAGCCGCAGGCCGAGCGGCTCATCTCCTATCTCGAACAGCCCGAAGACTCCGAGACAGACGACGACGTGGAATCAGACCGTCCGTGGGGGACGTACTATCTCGGTGTCTCCGGAATGAGTGCCCTTGCAATCGGTGCATCCGGCCTCGGACTGCCTGCGTTCGAAGCTATCCCTCACCTGTTCGTTGCGCTCGTCATCATGAGTGTCTATACCGCACTCACGTTCTGGCAAGTGCTTGATGATTTTGAGATGGCCGAAGATAACTGACGTTCCACGAACTTCGCCCGCGTATTCGCCGCTGTTTGTCTGGTTCGTTCAAAAATACCCTGTGTATTAAGGGCGTTTATGAGGAGAAAGAGCCTGGTTTGTCGAGTGCCCTCACTTATAGTTTTCCTGTCAAAATCTGCCGTGAGATTCATATTGCCCAAGTTTGATTTTTGGACATACCACACAGTTAGTTCCATGAGTACAGACGCTCCCCGCCAAACTGATCAAGACGCATGTAGGTTCGATACACGAGCTGCTGCGAAAAACGTAGTACCTATTGCTCTCCAGCGCGGACACGCCACTATTGGGGTACACTCTCCGTGACGATGGCAACGAAAAGAGTCCTGTTTGTCTTAAGCATCTTCGTTCTGGCGGCGTTTTTCGTCCCAACCTCGGTGGCTGCGTCGCCAAGCGAGTCGGAACAGGGGACGATCATCGAAGGAGAGTTTACAGACAACGTTTCGGTGGAACAGACCGGTGGTTCGACGTACCTCTGGGAGTCAGAGCCAAATACACTGAAAGTAACGTTCAACGCCACGAACGAGTCAAACCTCTATAAGCTGTGCGTGCAGAATGAAGAGGGCGAGCGCATCGGCTGTCAAGACAAGAGTGCGAGCGAGGGGTCCCAGACCGTGACGTTCGAGTACGAGAACCTCTCCGCATTCAAAGATTCGAGTACCGCGACTGTCGTCCTCTGGAATAACTATCCCGGGCAGTCCGAGAGACTCGACTCTGGCACAGTCAATATCACCGTCATCGAGAAGGACGGCGACATCGACGGTGACAAACTCACGAATGCGAACGAGTTGTCGAACAACACCTCGATGTTTCTCATGGACACCGACGAGGACAGCCTCGAAGACGGCGCCGAGGTGAAAAACTACGGGACATCACCGACATCCGCCGACACCGACAACGACAACCTGAGCGACGCCATGGAGCTCTCGAATTCGCTGTCGCCAGTTGACGCCGACACCGACGACGACGGTATCCCGGACGGTGTCGAAATACAACTCGGAACGCCGCCGAAGGACCCCACTGCCGATACAGACAACGACGGATTGCGGGATTCGTACGAGTACGCACACAACAGTAATCCCGTCGTTGCCGATACCGACGGCGACGGCCTCGACGACGGGTTAGAGACCAAATTAGGGACCAAGGTGAACGATGCCGGAACCACGCCATTACTGCTGTTCGCAGGGGGGACGCTCTTCGGTGTTGCGACGGTCGGAACTCGATGGCTTCGCGTCTCGGAGTCGTACCCATTCGAGGAGTTACTCCCGTCGAGACTCGCCGGGGTCCTGAGTTCCGGTAGCGACGAGACTGACGACGACTCCACGGGCACGGCCGAAACCAACGCGCCGCCCGCTTCGCAAGAGTTCGACCAACAAGAACTCCTCCAATCGTCGAAGCCCATCTTGAGCGATGAGGACAAGGTCATCCAACTCCTCCGCGAGAACGGCGGGTGGGTGTATCAGAGTAAAATCGTCGAGAACAACAACTGGTCGAAGTCGAAGGTCAGCCGACTACTCTCTCGAATGTCCGACGAGGGAATGGTGGAGAAAATCAGTGTTGGTCGGCAGAACATCGTCGCCGAAGAAGGCTCGATGCCCGAGGGAGTCGGCTCACCCCTCGACAAGTAACCTCAGAATTCAGACTTCGAGTCGGGTCTGAACGCCTTTGAAGGCGTTGAAAAACAGCCCCGGTAGCTGACCGATAGCGGGCGTCGTCCCCGACCGGAGGAACGCGAGTCCAGGCCGGAACCGGCCCTCGCTGAGATACAGCGACGCGAGCGCGTAGTGGTGGGTTCCGGTGACGTCGTATCCCCGGGTTTCGAGTTCGACGACGTCTTCGGCGAACGTGCGCAAGAAGTGGGTGTTCGCCTGTCTGACGGCGTCCGCGCTCGGGCCGCCCGACGGATACCGAAGCAAGAGCGGTTCGTCCACGTAGGCGAGTTTGCCCTGCTTGAGGACGCGAATCAAGAACTCGGTGTCTTGGTAGCGGTCGAACGACTCGTCGAACCCGTCTATCGCATCGACGACGTCTTTCTCCACGATGAGTGTCGACCCGGCGCTGGTGTGGAGGTTCTCCATGAGAATCTCCTTGACCAGTTCTTCGCCACCTTCCGACCCTTCTCTCGAACGATGTCGGCCGACGAGCGATTTGATGCGTTCCCAAATCGGGTTTGCCTCTTCATCCTTCAAGATGGTCGTTCCGCAGTAGGCGGCGACCCACTCGTCGGAGCGCCGTTCGAGCGTTTCGACCTGTCGTTCGAGTTTTGAGGGTGCCCACTTGTCGTCGGAGTCGAGGAGGGCGATGTAGTCGCCCGTGGCAACGTCGATTCCGGTGTTTCGAGCGGCGCTTCCGCCCTGGTTCGTCTCGTGGGCGAGGTACGTCACGCGCGGGTCGTCGTACGAGGTAACCACCGATTCGGTGTGGTCGGACGAGGCGTCGTCGACGACGATGACCTCGACATCGGACAGCGTCTGGTCGAGCGCGCTGTCGATAGATTGCGGTAACACGTCGGCTCGATTATACGTCGGGATGATGACGCTTACAGTCGGCATCGAGTATCGACTGTCAGTCGACCCTAGACGCCCTTTATTATCGATTTGGTAACGAGGCGTGAAACGCACCGTTTACCAGTCCGATAATAATGACCGGACGAGGTGAGAAACCGGTATGGATATCGACGAGTTACACAGGCAGAGTACGCGCGTACTCGACGAAATCTCTCGCGCCGTCGTCGTCGACCGGGCTGTGCTTCGACGAATTCTCACGGGTGTTCTTTCGCAGGGTCACGTCCTTCTTGAAGACGTTCCCGGCACCGGAAAGACGCTCACAGCGCAGAGTTTTGCGACGGCACTCGGACTCTCGTTCAGCCGCATCCAATTTACGCCTGACCTCCTCCCGGCCGACGTGACTGGGACGTACATCTACGACGAACGGGACCGGACCTTCGAGTTCAGCGAGGGACCGCTGTTCTCGAACGTCGTCCTCGCCGACGAAATCAACCGCGCGTCGCCGAAGACGCAGGCCGCGCTTCTCGAAGCGATGGCCGAAGGACAGGTGACCGTGGACGGCGAGACGCACATCTTACCGGACCCGTTTTTCGTCATCGCGACGCAGAACCCCGTCGAGCAGGGAGAGGGGACGTTTCCCCTCCCCGAAGCCCAGAAAGACCGCTTTCTCATCAAAGACAGCCTCGGCTACCCCGACGAAGAAGGCGAGTTGACGCTCCTCGACCGCCGCGACGAACGGGACAAGCCGACACCGAGCGTTTCGAGCGTTCTCTCGGCGGATTTAGTCCATCAGATGCAGCGGGTTCCCGAGAGGGTCCGCGTCGACGACGAGATAAAACAGTACATCGTCGATATCGTCCGTCGGACGCGCACCGACAGCAGAGTCTCCGTCGGGGTCTCGCCCCGTGGCTGTCAACGACTGTTTGAAGTCGTCCGCGCCACCGCTGCGGTACAGGGACGGCAATTCGTCATTCCGGACGACGTGAAAGCCGTCGCCCACGCGACGCTCGCACACCGAATCGTTCCGACCGCCGAAGCGACAGTGAACAACGTCGACCGAGAGCAACTGGTCGACGAAGTGCTCGCCGAGGTGTCTGTGCCCACAGTCAATCGTGGAGTGCGAGCGTGAGAAACACCAGTGCGACGAGGAGGAGCGCGACGGAGTGAAGTGGAAGCCCGGGCGTTCCTAAGTCGCGAACGGCGAACGACGAAAGGACGGCGACGCCACCCACGAGTGCTGTGAAGCCGCTGTGGGCTTCCTCGACTGTCCACGTCGTCGATTCGCGGCCGAGTTGTTCGCCGACGGATATCGAATTTTCCGCCGCATCCCACGAGACGACGAGCGCCGCACAGGAAACGAGAAGCGGCACCGTCCCAGCGTCCTGAAAGAGGCCACCGGCCACGATGCACAGAAGAACGGCTGACGTGCCGACTTTGACGAAGAGACGTGACCCGGTGCCGCGCACGGGCAGCGTCCCAAGACCGACGCAAGCGATGCCGAAGGTTCCGAGACCGACTTCGACGAACGCGGGGACCTGCGACGCGCTCGCAACTGAGAGGCCGACACCGACAAGCGCCGCGAGTGCGCCGACGAGAAGTCCACCAGTACCGACCGCACGACCCCCGGTTCGAAACCGGTGGGCACCCTCACGGCTGACGACGAAACCGGCCGCGAGCACGACTGCTCCGGGCATCGCGACGGGTCTTATGAGAGACACGGCGGCGGCCGCAGCACCCAACGCGACGACCGTACTGAGCCGGACAGGTCGTCGCGCGACGGGGACGTTCATGCTCTGACCCCCCGTTCGGCGTCGACTGCGAGTGCAAGCGGGACATCGAGAGACCACTCGATAACGGGAATCGAAACCTGCCGAAGCGCGTGCACCCTGTTTTGTCGTTCGACGGACGCCAGCCGTTCACCCGGCGTTTCAGACGCTGTCACGTCGGGCGAGACGACGGTCACGGCGTGACCATGGCTGTCGAACCGCCGGGCGGCCTGAACGGCCTCGTCGTCACAGAGCGGCGAGACGAACACGACCTGCGTCTGTGCGCCGAGTCGTCCGAGGAACGACTTCATCTGCTCATCGGCGGGCGTCTCCTCGTCGGTCGGTCTCGCCGCGAACGCCGGGTGTGTGGTCAATGTGTCGCGCATCCTGAACCGGTGGTCTCGACCAGCCCCCGGTGGGACGAAACACGGGGAAGAAGCCAACGCGGCGATGCCGACGTGGTTCCGACCCCGAAGGAACGACGCCGTTAGTTGCCTCGCGGCGGAAACCCCGGCATCGACACCGTGAGTACCGACGGGGGGGCTTCGATACGCAACCGAACGGGCGTCCACGAGGACGACGATAGACACCGCCCGTTCCTCGCGAAACTCGACTGTGGTCAACTCGCCTGTCGAAGCGTACCGGGTCCAGTCAATTTGACTCACCGCGTCGCCGCGTCGGTATTCTCTCGTCTGTTGGAACTCGATTCCGGTTCCAACCCCATTGGCGGTGACGTTGCCGACGGTGTCGAGAGTTTGCGACCGCAACGGACCGCTGGCGATGTCCGTGGTACAGTCGAGTTCGACGCCGTCTTCGGCCCGCACGTCGAGTTCGAGTTCTCTGTCGCCGCTCGCATCCCGCACGACCACCGTTGCGGGTTCGAAGGCGTGTCGCCCGTGTTTGGCTTCGATAGTGTAGGAGAACGTCTTCGAGGCGCCCGGCCGGAGAACCATCCCGCACCGCGCGGGACCGTCTGAGACTGCGAGCGCCGGTGGGACACCATCGAGCACGCGCGCGTCGAACAACGTCCGCTCGCCCTCGTTTGTTACCGTAACCGTGACCTCGACTTCGTCTCCATCGGCGGGGGACGGGTCGTCGATTTGGCGTTCGAGCGCGAGCGACGGGGTCGGAAGTGGAACGGTGCGGTGGTAGGTTGCGAACACGACGCCGACTGTGGCCAGAAGGACGAGTTCCTGTCGCTCCGCGAGCAACCCGACCGCAGCGACGACGAGCGAGACGGCGACGATACCGCGCCACCGTTTGGTCCGTTTCGGCATCGCCATCGCAGTGGCTTGCTCTGTGTTCGCCGTCGCAGTGGCCTGCTGTGTGTCCGTCATCGACTGTCACCGCGTTCGAGTCCGTAAATCGCTTCGACAGTGCGCCGCACGCGGTACTCGACCGGTGTGACGCGTCGCGGGAGGGCCGCAGCGGTGGTCCGAACGACCGACTGCGTTGCGTTCCCGAGAAACGCGGCGGCCTCGGAATCGTCGGTCCAGTCGCCGCGTCTCACGAGACGCCGGGCACGGCTTCGGTCGCAGTTTTCCGCCCGCATCACGGCTTCGACAGCGGCCTTTCGAAGGCGACGTTTGACCTGTTTCCGTGTGCTGATGCCGACGAGCGGTGTCCGAAATCGCCAGCCCTGAATCGTCTCGTCGAATTCCCGTCCCGCTGGCGGGACGTCAACCGGCACCTCCGGGTCTGGTGTTTCGGCCTGGTCGAGGTTGCGCTCGCGTCCCGAGACGACGACCGGAACCGCGGCGACGAGGGCGACCGCCGAGAGCACCATCATGAGTTTGTAATCCGCTCCCGTCCCGGAGAAAACCTCGGTGACAAGAGACCCGACCCCGCCGCCAACCAGACCGAGTCCGAGACAGAGGAGGCCGCAAACGCCGAGGAGAATCTGACGGGCGCTCACGGCCCCTCACCACCGTCGGTGTGCCGGAGTCTGTCGAGACAGCGCCGCGCACGTTCTCGCCGTTCTTCCGTGACCGGCGCACCGCCGTACTTGACCTCCTCGAAGACCTCGGTGAGCGACCAAACGGTACTGGCGTCCACGCCGTCTCGGTAGGCTGTCGCCGCCCGTTCTCTCGGGGTGAGCGCCTCTTCACTGTCCAGACTCAGTTGTTGGACCATCTCGTACCACGCCTCGGTGACTTCGTTCTGTGGCGTTGCCGGAGGAACAACGTCGTCGTCGGTATCCTCGGAAGTACTTCGCCCGAACCGATCGGCGACCGAGGGGAACCGAGCAGCGATTCGCGCGCGGTATTTGACGACAAGCGCGACGGCGACGACGCCGAGCGCCGCGACGAGGACGTTGACCAACGTCGACAGAAGCGCACGCAACGCGTCGAGCAACTTGCCGAGCGCATCTCTGGGGTCGTTCGTCCCCGTCGATGACAGTTGTTCGGTTAGTTCGGTGGCGCTCGCGCGGGATTGGTCCTCACCCCCGTCACTCGGGCGCGCCGATTGCTTCTCCGAGTCGCCATCAGATTCCTTCTCCGCCGGTTCCGACTGCTCGTTGGAGTTCGATGTGAACGACTGGTATTCACGCTTAATCTCGCTGGCTTCGCCTTTGTCGACAGGAAGGGAAGCGTAATCGAGGTCTATCGCGTCGCTCGGTGACGAGTCGACCGCAGATTCGAGCGAGCCCGCGGCCGAACCGATGACGAACAAACAAACCAGTGCCAGCACGAGCGTGATGTGCCTGTCCGTGGTCATCGAGCCAACCTCCACGAGTTAGTGTGTGACACGTTGTGGGAAGGGCGGTCCCCAGACGGCCTTATTATCCGGGCGATAAGCCCGGTCTACCTACTCGATAATAAGGAGGGGGCAGTGTGATGGCTGGACCGACAGAGAGATGGAATTACCATCGAGAACATTGAAGCGCGCGAGTATCGCTCTGCTCGTCGCTCTCCTGATGACGACAGCGGGCTGTTCGTCAGTCACGGGCGGCGACGACGGAGACACGACGACCGACGCGGTCACGACCGAGGTCCCCGAAACGACCGACACGGTCACGTCGAACGAGACGGCCACGTCGAACGAGACAAGCCACAACGACACGGCGACCAACGAGACCGCTTCTGACGGTCACTCCCACAGCCATGGGAACGAATCTACGTCGGAAGCGTCCAATTCGTCGGATATCGACGCGGCCTACACGGGACAGATGGCCGTGATGGTCGCTGGCGAGCGCGTGAGCCTGGCGGAAGCATACGGTAGCGACAGCACCCTCACCATGAGCGACAAAGACACGTGGCACACCAACGAGACCACAACGCTCGCGACGGCGCTCTCAGAGGCTGGCGTCGAGGCGAACGAATCGACGCTCTCGTACGCTGGCAAAACCTACGACGCCTCGGAGAACGGAACGAAAATCAGCTACCGCGTCGACTCCCACGAGGTCGACCCCGAGGAGTACACGCTCGAATCCGATGACAAGGTGTGGGTTCTGGTCGTGAGCAACGACTCGAACGTCACCACGCCCGGTGAGTACATCCCGCCGGAGAACCTCCACGTCCACGGAACTATCGAGTTCACCGTCGACGGCGACGAACTCGACTTCAGCCGAGACAAGTACCAGCAAGCCGGGCACAACGACCACTTCCACTTCGAAGGCGGTCACGCCGACCCGTGGCACGCACACTCCGCGCACGTCACGCTCGGCTACGCGATGTCGACGCTCGACGGCATCAACATGACCGACGAGGCCATCGTCTACAACGGGGTGCGGTACCCGTACAGTGGCGAGAACGGAACGGTCACAGTCACGGTCAACGGTGAACCCGTCGCGCCGAACGACTACTACCTGAAAAACGGCGACTCGGTTCGCATCGTAATCGAGCCGTCCGATTGAACGCTCTCCCCCGCTTATTTATGTACGCGAACCCCCGAACAGCAGATAACCTCCAACTGAGACGCCACGGTGTGCGTGTCAGACGGTCGAGACGAGTCGAGCGCACCACGATGAGGTGGCGCTGACGATGAGTCGAAACATGGTCACTGCGTTCCTCTCAATCGTGGGAGGACGCATCTTTATCGTGCTGTCTTCGGTGGTCCTCACCCCGATTCTCATCACGACACTCGGGTTCGAACTGTACGGCCGATACAGCACACTCACCGCAGTGTTCGGCATCTCGACGATTTTGATGAGTTCCGGTATCAACAGTGGTGCCCGAAAGTTCCTCGCCGAAGAGCGGTCGATTCGAAACTGGAAGGCCCACGTCTTCGGCTACTACTTCCGTCTCGGAACCGTCCTTGCGGTGATGACCGCGGTGGCGTTTGCTGCCGCGGCCCGGTTCGGTATCGTCACTCGATTCCTCGGACAGGAGTACGTCATCGGGTTCTACGGTCTCGCCGGTCTAACTATCGCAACGCAGTTCCGCGAATACTCGCGGCGGTCGCTGATGGGTCTCAAACAAGAACACCTCTCTGAGCCGTTACGGGTGTTCAACAAAGTCGGCTCTCGAATCGCACTCATCGGTATCGCCTACCTCGGATTCGAGATTGGCGGGCTGATGGCGGGCCTCATCGTCGTCAACAGCCTCGTGGCGCTCCTCGCGCTGTGGTGGCTTCGAAAGAGTATCTCGCTTCGGGGTATCTTCACCACGTCGCCGCGGGACTTCCCGGCGTGGGAGCTGTTTAGCTTCAACCACCTGTCGGTGGTCTACATGCTGTTTCTCACGTCGATGTACCACGTCGACGTGTTGATGCTCGCATCGTTCGTCACCGAGACGCAAGTCGGATACTACAAGTCCGCGCTCGTCATCAGCCAGTTCCTCTGGGTCATCCCGCGGTCCATCCAGTCGATGCTCATCCAGTCCGTCTCGGACCTCTGGGCTGAAGACCGCATCAACCAGATTAACGAAATCGCCTCGCGCGTCACGCGCTACGGAATGCTCGTCGTCGTCCTGCTGTCGATTGGACTCGGGGCGCTGGCGAAGGATTTCGTCCCGATTTACCTCGGTAAGGGGTCGATGCCGGTCGTCACGCCGCTTCTCATCCTCCTGCCCGGAACAATCGGATTCGCAGTCGTCAGGCCGATTCTCGCCATCAGCCACGCCAAGGCGGATATGAAGCCGCTTATCGCGGCGACCGGCGCGGCAGCAATGCTGAATCTCGTGCTCAACGCGCTTCTCATCCCCCGGTTCGGGATTCTGGGCGCGGCGATTGCGACGACGACCGGGTACTCGTCGCTCCCCATTTTCAACCTTGTTAGCGCCCGCTACCTCGGTTTCAAACCGTTCGCAGACGCCCGAATCGGCCGAATCGTCGCGACGGGATTCATCTCAGGCGTTCCCATCTTCCTCCTCTCGACGGCGCTCGAAAACAGCCTCATCGCGCTGATTGTCGTACCGCCGATTGGGCTTTTGGTCTTCGTGACGGTTGCGTTCATGGTCGGTGCGGTCGGCGTCGGCGAGGCGCTGGACGTGATGGGGTCGCTTCCCGGCCCACTCGGGTCGTGGGCGACGAGCGTGGAAAAACGCCGCGGCGGCCTCGGAACTGTGAGTGGGCCGTCGTGGGGCAACGAGTCGTGGGCCGAGCGGCACAAAGATTCGTTGCAGTACGTCCTCCTCATCATCGGTCTTCTGCTGTCGGTTTCGGGAGTCGCGCTCGCGGTGGGCGTCCCCGGCATGGACATCGGCCCGTCCATCGACGGTGACTCGCCGGTTCCGGAGGTGAACAACACCACGCCCATCACGGACACGCCGGCACCGACGACGACCGCTGCGCCGACGACCACCGAGACCGAGACCACGAACACGGACACCCCGGCTGGCAACCAGACGACGAGCGGGACACCAGCGAATACCACAGCCACCGCAACCACGACAGAGTCCGACGATGGAGGGTTCTTCGGTGGTGGCGACGATGACGATGACGACGACGATGATGGTGGGTTCTTCGGCGGTGGCGACGACGACACGACGACCACGGACTCGCCAGATAACAACACGACCACCACAACCACCACCGACTCGCCAGATAACAACACGACCACCACAACCACCACCGACTCGCCAGACAACAACACGACCACGACGACAACTACCGATTCACCGGATAACACCACGACGACCACCACAACCACCACTGACTCGCCGGACAACAACACGACCACTACGACGACGACTGATTCGCCAGACACCACCACGACCGAAACGACGACCTCGACCACATCTACGACAGCGTCGACAACGACCACCTCGACAACGTCGACGATGTCTACAACGTCCAGTACGTCGACCACATCCAGTACGACCACCACAACAGACACGTCAACCACCACCAGTACGACCACCACATCAGATACGACTGAATCGACGACCGAGTCGACGACGGAAGACTCCACCACGACCACCAGCGACGAGTCGACACTCCTGATGATTCGTCCGTTGACGCCGACGCGCTGGCTCGCTGGCGGGTGGTCCGCAATTGGCGGGTCGCTGTGGTACCAGACGCTGCTCTTCGTCGGTGCCGTCACACTCGCCGGGCGAAACGCTCGCTAACGACGCCCTCCTTTTCAGACCGTTCGTGCAGCGAGAAGAAGTCGATACGCTCGGTGCGTCCTGAGCCGTATTACTGGACCGCCGTCGATGCGGCCTGAGTCGAGTTACTGAACCGCCGTGACGCTGGTTCGCTCGTACTCGTCGAGAACCGACGCGTAGAGTTCAGCTATCTCCTCGCAGACGTTCTCCCAGGTCATCTCCTTGGCGTAGGATTCGATGGCGTCGCCGTCCCAGTCGCGGTGGAGCGCCTCGACGACGGCGTCGGCGAGTTCGTCGTGTGACTCCGGCCCCTCGACGAGCAGGCCGTAGTCGTCGCTGGCGATGACCTCTTCGCTGCCGCCGTTCTTGGTGGCGACGACGGGCGTTCCGCACGCCATGGCTTCCAGTTGGACGACGCCGAAACTCTCGCTGTAACTCGGGAGCACGAACAGGTCAGCCGCGTTCATCCAGTCGTTCAGCGTCTCGGACTCCACGTAGCCGAGGAGGTCCGTCCGGTCGTCGATGCCGAGTTCGGCGGCGAGCGATACTAACTCGTCGCGCATTCCACCCTGACCGCCGATGACGAGTCGCGCGTCGGGCTCGGTCTCGTGCACTCGCGTCATCGCACGCATCAGGTGTTGGAAGCCCTTCCGCGGCTTTAGGGTGCCGAGCGCGAACACAAGCGGCGTGTCGTCGTCGATTCCGAGTCGGTCACGCGCGTCCGCCGTGGGGATTCGTTCAAAAATGTCCGTATCGTAGCCGTTCGGGATGTGAACCACGTCGTCGTTGTAAGGTTCGAGTTTCGACCGGTCGCGGCGGTTGACGCGAATGAGGCGGTCTGCGTCGGTCCACGCCCGTTTTAGTCGCTCGTTGTCGGATTGCAGTTGTTTTCCGAACCACTCGCGGTTCGCGTGGACGGTCAGAAGGTACGGGATGTCCAGTTCTTCTTTCAGTCGAGCCCCGACGTACCCCGAAGTCCACGTCATGTGGCAGTGAATCAGGTCGAACGAGACGGGAGAGTCATCGAGTTTCTTTCGAACTTTTCGGACGTGCTGTTGTCCGAGAAGGTGCTCGCGCTGGATATCTACCGGGAGGTACAAAAGCGGCGTCTCGACGACGTGAACGTTGTCTGGGACGCCGGCCTGAGAAATCTTCGCGTCTTTTCCGAACCCCTCACCGCCGTCTATCGGAAGCCGCGACGCGACGTCTGCGAACCAGTTGTACCTGACGCAGACGGTGACTGAGTTGAAGTACTCCGCGAGGACGTCTACCTGCGACTTGACGAAGTGCTTGTACCCGTGTGAGACAACGAGGAGGTTTTTGTCGGCTAACCGGTCGGTGACCATGCGTTACTCCACGTTGCTCACTCCCTGCCCAAGATTATCGGGTGGGTAAGCCCGCCCCTCGACTCAGGAGGCTGTCATTACCTCATGCCGGTGGCATCTCGGTGTTGTCGACAGTGAACCCTTCAGCCCCCTTGTCGATGTAGCCGCCGTAGAGAGTGGAGTCCATGACGACGACGTCAGTCCCCTCAGCGTAGAGCTTGATGGCCTGCCACCCGCCGTAGGACTGCGCAGAGACCTCGTCGAAGCGAGTCCGGTTCCCCTTGTTTACGAAGGGGTGGTGGTTCGACTTGTAGGTCCCACCGACGAACAGGTTGTCGTCCGCCAGGATTTCTGCGCAACGCCGGTACTCGTCACCGGGTTGGTCGACAGTCAGATTCTCGAATCGACCATTCGCGCGTTCGATACGAAGCGCTTCGCGCGCCGAACTGCCGGGTGCAGTCCCGGTGATAGAGACGTTCTGCATCAGGACCATCGCGTCGTCCAGGGTGTTGTTCCCTTGGATGTAGACCGCGAACTCGGACCCGTAGATGTCTATCGAACTGTCGAGAATCTCGACGCGACCGGCGTCCTTGGTCAGTTGGATGCCACGGGCGCACCCGCCGTCGTCGTTCAACACGAGCGAGCAGTTCTTGACTGTCGCCGTCTCGACGTTGTTGAGGATGCGGATGGCGTCCTCCGCCGGGCCAGTGACCGTGATTGTGGTGTCTTCGATGCGAAGGTCGCTTCCGTCGTCGAGGCGAATACCGCGTTGGCTAATTCCGGAAACCAAGTCGTCGATAATGACGTTCGCGCCGCGGACGCTGCTGTGGTAGCCCTTGAGCCGAATCGACGAGACGGTACTGTTCTTGTAGGTGCCGCCTTCGACGTGGACCGTCCCGTTCGCGCCCGAGACGTACAAGCCGTTGTCCGGGAAGCGCCCGAGTTCACAGTCGACGATACGGAGTGTACCGGCACTGTGCGGGTCGATGAGCATCCCCGTCGGACCGAGGTTGATGTCGCCGATGGTATCGTCGGTGAACGCGGCACCGTCGGGTGCTTTGAACCGCTCGACGACGCCGGAACCGTTCGCCGCGGTCACGCTGAAGAGCGCCGGACCGAGCGTACCGGTGTCGTGTTCGCCGTCAATGGTGATATCCCGAACTTCGAGGCCGTCGGTGACGTAGGCCTCGATGGCTCGAAGCCCGGTCTGCGGTGCGGTGAAGTCGAAGGTGAACCCCTCGAAGAGGAGGTCACGTCCGGGCGCGTAGATGACGCCGAGGCGGAAGAACCGCGCCGCGCCGGTGAAATCGCCCGACGAAACGACGTTCTTCTCCAGGGACTCGATTGAGCCGTGCGTGAGGGTCGCGTTCGGGCCGTAGAAACCGAGATTCGAGAATCCCGACTTCCGGACCTGCCCGTTCATCAGGTACCGCCCCTCGGGGAAGACGAGGAGCGTGTCATCCGCAACGTGCTGCGAGATGATGTCTTCGATTGGTTCTGTTCCAGTCGGGTCAGCACCGACATCGACGACGTCGACCACGTTGTCGAAACGGTCGAGATACGACTTCGGAACGTCGACACTCATCGTACTCGCTTTCGCAGTATCGATGGATGTCGAAAGATAGCCCCCGGCCGTGAGCGTCCCAACTGCCCCCAGAAGGTACGCCCGCCGGCTAAACGTCGGCCCGCTCGAACTGTCGCCTGCCCCGTCATTGTCCGTATTTGTCTTGAGGTACGATTTCTCCACACTGAATGGAACGTTCTACGCAGGCCAACATCTTCGTCTTCATATGGACAGTCTTTATATATTGAATGTAATTAGAGTAATCAAAATTCGAGGCTGGCGGACCGGTTACTCGTCCGGGACGGCCGTATCGTAGGTATCGTCGTCGACCTGAACTTCGAGTGCCCGGTTGTCGTCGTGGTCGAAGACCATCCCGAGAAGGAGGAATATCGCCCCGAAGAGGAAGCCGAGAACCCAAGTTCCAACTCCCGACGGACCGTCCTCGTCTCCGACTACCCCCGCCGCGACGAGACCCAGAACGGAGATGCTAGAGACGGCCGTCCCGAGGAGGTAGAACGCTGCCAACGGGTGGAAATCACGGAGCAAATACTTGTTCTTCACTCGCCAGAAGTAGTTGCGGAGCAACATCGCAGAGACGCGCGGGATGTACTCGCCGTAGTCGATGTGGCTCTTCCAGTCGTCACCGTAGAGGTACTCCGCGGAACAGGCCACGTCGGCGACGCGGAGGTTTTCGACGTTGAGTTTGACGAGTAGGTCGTTGCAGTAGCCGTAGTACTCGTACATGTTCTCGATGTCGGCTTGCGCCAGTGCTTCGTACGAGATGGCCGTGTACCCGTTTTGCGGGTCCATGGTCTTCCAGTACCCACTCGCAGTCTTCGTCAGATACGAAAGAATCGAGTTGCCGATGAGGCGGAAACTCGGCATCGCTTCGAGGTCCTCGCGCTTCATGAAGCGATTCCCCTTCGCGTAGTCCGCGTCGCCCTCTGCGATGGGGTCGAGATACTTTGCGAGTTCGTCTGGGTCCATCTGCCCGTCGCCACCGAGAACGGCGGTGATATCGACTTCGTCTTCGAGGGCTTGGAGATAACCCGTCTTGAGCGCCCCGCCGACGCCCCGGTTTTCCTCGTGTTGAATGGGGACGATGACATCGTCGTAATCCGGCGCGTCCGGAGTGTGTTCGGCGTTGAACGCTTCGGCGTGTGTGACGATTTCGTCCCAGGTTCCGTCAGTAGAGCCGTCGTCGATAACGTACGCAACGTCGACGAACGAGGGCATCGTGTCGATGACCGCTCCGACGTAACCCGCTTCGTTGTACGCTGGTACGACGACGGCGATTGAGTTGTCTTTGTACATTGTAGTGGGAGGGGTTACCGCTGTGTGGTCGCTTTGGGGTCGTTATTATGTGTACCGTAGTGAGCAACTCCGACCGCGACCTGTCTCCGTCCGAACCCCCATCGCCCAGGCACAACCCGCTTAATATATACATAATAACCCGTATTCCATAGATACAGTCACGCATCGATGAACGAGGGACCCGTGCCAGAGCCACGACCTATCTATCTTGAGATACATTTCAGTGACCCACAACTGGTACTCTCATCGTTTGCAACGAACCGCCCCGAACCGATGGAGCTAGAATTCCAACCGACAGAGGGGTTGGGATGGGACTGTGCGTTCGTGGTCGTCGAAAATGGAGACGTTGAGTCAGTGTTGTCGGACCTCAACGACGACCCAACAGTAGAGAATGCCGAATATCTCGGGTCGATTGGTGACGACCCTCGGTTCAAAGTCCTCCTTTCCGGTGGCGTCCCGCTCGTTCCGCCTTCGACGACGGAACTGGGTGTCCGCCTCATCTCGATTCAACACGAGCAGGGCTCGTGGAACGTCCAAATGCATCTACCGGTCCACTCGACGCTCCACAGAGTCCAGTCACACTACCACGAGGAGGATATCACGTTCCACGTCAAACGGCTGCACGTCGCCCGAGAAACCGACCTCGGTGCCGAGACAGTCCTTCCTCCGGGGCAACGCGAGGCGCTCGTCGTCGCGTACGAAAACGGGTACTTCAACGTGCCACGAACGGAGTCCCAAAGCGAAATCGCCAACCGTCTCGATATCTCGAAATCGGGCGTCTCACAGCGGATTCGCCGCGCTATCTCCCGACTCATCGAAGCGACATTGACTCCGTGAGGACTGGGGTCGCCAGTGGTTTCTCGTGGGAGGAACAGGAATGCCCGCGAGAAGGCCGTTTAGAGGAACCAGTTTCCGTCGTACGTCACATCCACATCACCGTACTCCCAGACGCCGTTGTAGATGGTCGACTCGATGAGGTCGACGCCGGACGACCCGTCGAGGACTTTCATCCCTTCGTATCCGTCGGACGACCGTGAGGTGATTCCCTCGAATCTCGTCCCGTCGGCGTCGTTGACGACCGGGATGTGAGTCGTGTTGTAGTCGCCCCAGAGGAGCGTACAACCGTCTCCGAGGACCTTGATTGCGCGCCGATAATTGCCGCCGGTCTGTTCGATATCGAACCGGTCGAACGTACAGTTCCCGCGCTCTGCACGGACCGCGTGCCGTCCGCACGAACCGTCACCGGTTCCGGTAATGCTCGATTTCAGGACGTACACCGGGTCGGCATCCGAACTGCTCGGCCCCTCGATGTGGAGCGCTTGACCGGACGTGTTGAACTCGATGTCGGTGTTGAGGATATCGACCTTGCCCGCTTTGGGTGAGATGGTCACCGCTCTCGTGTCGACATCGCCGTCAACGACGACCTGGGTGTCTTGAATCCGCGCCCACTCGACATCGTTCATCACGCTGATAGCCTGTCCGTTGGGCTTTTTCAGGTAGACGTCGGTGTTCTCTACCCAGTTGTACGTGCCACTGTCGAGGCGGATACCTCGCTGATTGGTGTCGTTGTCGCGGCGGTTGTCGACAATCACCGTCGCGTCGTGGATGGAACTGTAGTCACCCGAGAGCCGAATATTCGAGATATTGCTGTTCTTGAACAGGCCACCTTTGACGACGACACGACCGTTTTGGGTCGAACAGTAGAGACCGTTGTCCGGCCACGGCCCGACCTCGCAGTTTTTGACCCAGAGTTTGCCGTTGTGGTAGTGTGAGACGATGATTCCTGTCGGCCCGACGGAGATGTCTCCCGGCGTGTCTTCGGAGAAGTCGCCACCGTCCGGAATCCGAACGTTCTCTATCGAACCGATGCCGGAGGGGTCAGTGACATCGAAACAGAACGGTCCGTACTTGCCGCTGTCGTGTCGACCGGTCACTGCGAGGTCCTGGACGAGAAGGTCGTCTTTGACCTGGGCTTGAACGACGCGAAGACCGGTATTGTCGGCCGAAAAGTCGAACGTAAATCCTTCGACGTAGAGGTCATCACCCGGTTGGTCGTAGGTTCCTAACTTGAACAACCAACGGCCGTCGTAGTCAGCGGCCGGAACGATGGTGGCGTCGTCCCCGCGAAGTTCGAACCCCTGAAAGTCGACGTAGCGGAACACGTCGTCCATCACGTACTCGCCCGGTGGGAAGTACAGTGTCGTCCCGTCGTCGAGCGGGATATCGTCCAAAACGGGGTTGATAGACTCCGTTCCCGTTGGGTCCGCACCCTGTTCGGTGACATCGTACCAATCGGTATCCGCTGACGCCGTGGCCGAAAAAGAGAGTGCCGCAACCGAACCGCCAATTCCCTTCAACAATTGCCGCCGTGATACTGCTCCGCGGACTCCATCTCCGCTGTCCTTTCGCATCGGCAGACACTCTCTGATTCTTTCTATTGAGTATTTTTGGAGTTAATCGTAGTATCTGGCTGTAATGATACCGATTAATAAACAGACATGTGGCGATAATCCGGATGGATGTTTAGGTTTGAAAGTTCTGTTGACAGCCTATCGAGAAACGGTCACCGGGGGTCACGAAGGGGGAGTCACCACAGGTCACTGATTCGTGTGGGTAATCCGTCGAGCCCACCGAATTCCGGGCGTTCCATCGACCACCCAAAGGACGGCGACAGCCCCGAAGAGGGCAACGTATCCGAGCACCAGAAGGGAGTTTTCGGGATGCATCATCTGAACGACGAACGTCCCGAAGTACTCCGTAAAGCGCTCGACGAACCCGAGGTCGGTTTCGTAGGGGTCTCGGGGGACGAGCGGCCAGAGGACCCGACCGACGTTCGGACCGTTTGCCCGGAGGGCGAGGACGTCGCCAACGAGGTGCGAACTGTACGCGACGACGATGGCCACCGCAAGTCGGATTTTGTCCCGAGTCCACGCGATACCCGCAACGACGAGCAGTATCGGGACGCCGACGAGCAGGGAGTGCGCCGGTCCGTAGCCGGTGGTGATGAGACCGAACGTCCACGAGAGTGGTTTGTCGATGAGGTCCGGTGCCTGCGTCGAGAGGACGACAGCGAGGCCGACGCTATCGCTGATATGGTCGCGCCAAACCGCCCGGTTCACCGCCGAAAACCACACGTACCCGAAGAGTAGGTGCTCCCACGGCCACATCAGGGACTCGCTCCCTCCGTGGATTGTGGTTGAAGCGATTGTGTGTTGCCACCGTCGTCGACGGAGACGACGAGTTGAACCGTCCGGTACGCGGACTCACGGTCCGGGTTTTCGGGTGCCTCACCATCGTAAACGAAGAAGACGAGTCGAAGCGAGTCGCCGGACATGGTCGGGGTAACGTCGTGCTGGATGTAGGCTGTGTTCCCGTCTTCGACCGGCCGCTCAGTTTGCGAGAGCACGCGCTCTTCGACGACCTGCGACCCGTTGGCCGTTCTATCGAGTCGCTGTAACTCCGTGACGACCGTGTAGGTCTTCGTCTCCTGTTCGTGATTCTCGATGGCGAGCGTTATCGGCGTCGACTCACCCTGTGTGAGTTCCTGCGGATAGCCGCCCGCGTCGTACTCCGAGCCATTTTCGGTGACGAGGTAGGCCTCGGTGAACTCCGATTCGGGCTGCTGTGTTTCCACCATCGCGAAGCCCACGCTGCTGAGAAACACGAGAACGCCCACGACGAGCAGGACGTTGACGGCAATCGGTACCGGCGAGTCGCGGGACTCTCCCGAAAGCGGCGACCGCATGCGACCGGTGGTCGTCGCCGCACTCCCGAAGATGGCCGAAAGCGAGGGCATGCCCGCACGGGCCTCTTCGGGGAGCATCGCGCGCCGGACGAACGCGAGCGCGGTGAAAACCAACGTCACCGAGAACACGCCGAGACCGACCATGGCTGCGTCGAAGCCCAGTCCGAGGAAGTTCGTGAGGAGGGCGACGCCGCCGACGATGGCGAGACTCGATACGGCAGCCAAGGCGAGTCGAATCGAGTAGAGAAGCCCCGCCGTGTGCGGGGTCGGTCGCGTCAGCGTCCGGTCTGTTCCCATCGTATCGGATTCGACATCAGACCGCCGCTCCGGGAACGCGGCGGCCAAGAGCGCGTACCCCGGATACATGACGATAAGCGGGATGACCAACAGACTTCGGACGAGCGACCCCGACACGTCGAGGAGGATGACGGCAAGTGCGGCGACCGCCCCCGCGACGACGAGGAGTAAGTCGAGCGTCCAACGGCGGTGAGACGACTTCATCGCCCGCGGCTTGTCGTTCCGTCCTCAAAAATGGGGGCGACCGTTTACACTCGAAAATGGGAGAAAACGGACTTTACGAGGCTGATAAAGTGGTTTCTGAACGCTCGATTGGGGGCCGAGAGGGCGATAGTTCGATACATCGGAGAATCTCACAGCGCGACGCGGTGACAGACGCTCTATAGGGACCCAAATCAGACGCGTCCGCCACCTTCTGACCCCTTATCTGCCCGATAATAATGGCCGTTTCGCGTGACCTGCGTCTCGAATCGCGGGCTCCGACGGCCCGCGGAGTGAACAACACATGCGCACCAGAACGAAACTCGCCGCGATACTCGTTGCACTGCTCGTACTCGTTACCACGCTCCGCTCGACGAGCGGTGACTTACCCGGAGACGAGAACGAAACGACCGCTGATTCGACGACTGCATGAGGATGTACGTCACGGGAACAGGGTGCGATATCGACGAGGACGTGACCATCGGGTACGCCGCCGGTGACGACCCGAATCGGACGGTCATCGGCGACGACGCCAGAATCCGCTCGGGGACTATCATCTACAGCGACGTGGACATCGGCGACGGGTTCGTCACTGGTCACGACGCCCTCGTCCGTGAGAACACCCAAATCGGCGACGATGTCGTCGTCGGAACCAAGACGGTCATCGACGGCACGTCCGTTATCGGGTCCAACGTGAGCCTCCAGAGTCGGGTCTACGTCCCGACAAACACCCACATCGGAGACAACGTCTTCGTCGGCCCGGGTGCAGTCCTCACGAACGACCCGTATCCGGTTCGACAGGATGTCGAAATGGCCGGGCCGACCCTCGAAGACGGTGCCTCTGTCGGTGGCAACGCGACCATCCTCCCCGACGTGACCGTCGGTTCGGACGCGTTCGTCGCCGCCGGCGCAATCGTCACCGAGGACGTGCCGCCCGAGTCGCTCGCCGTCGGAGCGCCCGCTGAACACCGCCCACTGCCCCCGAAGCTACAGGGAGTCAATTCGATATGAGTTCGCAAGTCACCGCCACACACCTCTACGATTCTACCCGCCCGACAGACGAACAGATAGCCTCCCTCACGTCCGGTGACGTTCCGGTCGGCGTGTACGGACTCGGAAAGATGGGGCTGCCACTCGCCGCCGTCTACGCCGAAACGACCGGGAACGTAACCGGCGCGGACATCGACACCGATGTCGTCCGCGAAATCAACGCCGGACGGAATCACATCGTCGGCGAACCCGGTCTCGACGAACTCGTCGAAGAACTCGTCGAAGACGAATCGCTCACCGCGAACACGGAACCGCGCGAGGTTGCCGCCGAGGCGAGCATCCACGTCGTCATCGTGCCGACGCTCGTCGACGATGGTGGTCGGCCCGACCTCGCTGTCATCGAGGCGGTGACGAACGACATCGCAACGGGACTCGACGAAGGCGACCTCGTCATCTTCGAATCGACGCTCCCACCCCGGTCGTGTCGAGACGTACTGCTGCCGAAACTCGAAGCCGAAAGTGGCCTCTCGCTCGGCGACTTCGGTCTCGCGTTCTGTCCCGAGCGAACCGCTTCCGGACGCGCCCTCGAAGATATCCGCGGCGCGTACCCGAAAGTCGTCGGCGGCGCGGACGAAGAAAGCACCCGCGCTGCGGCGCTCATCTACGACCAGCTCTCCTCGAACGAGGTCATCACCGTCTCGGACACGACGACTGCGGAGGCAGTCAAGGTGTTCGAGGGCGTCTACCGCGACGTTAACATCGCCCTCGCAAACGAACTTGCGACCCACGCCGACGAGTTCGAAATCGATGTGACCGAGGCAATCGACGTGGCCAACACCCAGCCGTTCTGCGAGATTCACACGCCGGGTGCTGGCGTCGGCGGACACTGTATCCCCTACTATCCTCAGTTCCTCATCAATCAGTTCGAGACCGACTCGCCGCTCATGGAGACTGCTCGTAGCGTGAACGACGAAATGCCGCACGTCACCGCGCAGTCGGCGCTCGACGAACTCCAGACGCTGGGCGTCGAACCGGAGGACGCAACCGTGCTCATCCTCGGACTGACGTACCGCGCGGGCGTCGAGGAAATCCGAAAGACGCCGGCGCTCCCGGTCATCGAACACCTCGCCGAGGCAGGTGCAGACGTGGTTGCGACAGACCCGATTCTCGACGACACGAGCGCCTTCGAGGAGGCAGGTGCAACCATCGTTCGCGGCGTCAACGAAGGTGACCTGACGGTCGATGCCGTCGTCCTCGTGACCGCACACGAGTCGTTCGACCATATCGACATTCCCGAACTCGGCGTCGAGTCGCGTCCGGTCGTCTTCGTCGATGGTCGGCAGGCCGCCACGGAGTACCGCACCCACGAGAACGTCGTCTACGAAGGAATCGGTCTCCATGACTGAGACGATTTGCGTCGTCGGACTGGGGTACGTCGGCCTGCCGCTGGCTATCGAGTTCGACCGCGTCGGAACGTCGGTCATCGGCTACGATGTCGACCAAGAGAAGGTCGATGCCCTCGATTCTGGTGTCGACCCGACCGGAGACGTGACCGACGAGGGCGTCGCCGAGTCTGACGTGCTTTTCACTACGGACCCGGCACACATCTCCGACGCCGATTTCGTCATCGTGACGGTCCCCACGCCGGTCGACAGCATGGAGAACCCGGACCTGCGATTCGTCGAATCGGCGGGCGAGACAATCGGCGAGTACATCTCGCCCGAAACGACCGTCGTCCTCGAATCGACCGTCTACCCGGGTGCGACCGAATCCGTCCTCGTTCCCGCGCTCGAATCGGCGTCCGGTCTCACCGTCGGTGAAGACATCTTCGTCGGATACTCGCCCGAGCGAGCCTCCCCCGGTGACACCGGTCGTGGTGTCCGCGACGTTGTCAAGGTCGTCGGTGCCAACACCGACGAGGTTCGCGAGGACCTTGCGACCCTCTACGGAAGCATCGTCGACGCCGGAATCCACCGCGCGCCCGACATCGAGACGGCCGAGGCGTCGAAGGTCATCGAGAACGTCCAGCGTGACATGAACATCGCGCTGGTCAACGAACTGGCCATCGCGTGCGACCACATGGACCTCTCGACGAAGGACGTGCTCGAAGCGGCGGGGACGAAGTGGAACTTCCACGACGGGTACAGTCCGGGCTTCGTCGGCGGCCACTGCATCCCGGTCGACCCGTTTTACCTCACGTATCGGTCCAAGCGCGATGGGTTCTCACCAAAACTCGTGCTTCAGGCCCGAGAAATCAACGAGTACGTCCCGGTACACGCGGCCCGAAAGACGGTCAAGACCATCAACGACTCCGGACGCGTGCTCAACGAGACGCGCTTGCTCGTGTTGGGACTTGCCTACAAACCCGGCGTCGGCGACATCCGCAGTTCAGAGGTCGATACGATGATTCAGAAACTCGACGAGTTCGACATCGATTGCGTGGGGTACGACCCGCACGCCGACCCCGACGAATCACGGACAGTCTTCGACATCGACGTGGTCGAATCGGTCGATTTCGAAGCGTACGACGGCGTCGTCGTCGCCACCGCTCACGAAGAGTTCGCCGACTACGACCTGGGTGAGATGGCCGACGCGCTCGGGTCGAACCCGGTGATGGTCGACGTGGCAGACGTGTTCGACGCCGACGATGCCGCGGAACACGGCTTCGAGTACGCCCAGCTGTGAGACGGTGACTATGGACATCCTCATCACGATTCAGCATCCCGCGCACGTCCACTTCTTCAAGCACGCAATCGAAGAACTCGACGCCCGCGGCCACGACGTCCACGTGCGAGCCCTCGATAAGGACGTGACACTGTCGCTTCTCGACGAGTACGACATCGACTACGACGTCGTTGGCTCTCGTGGCGGGTCGCTCCCTCGGGTGGCGCTTTCCACGCTCGCAATCGAGTACCGACTCTACCGGGATGCGAAGGAAATCGACCCGGACGTGATAGCCGCAATCGGCGGGTTCGAAGCGTCGCACGTCGCGCAACTCGTCGGCGCGAGGTGCGTCGTCTTCACCGACACGGAGCACGCGACGCTCTCGAACACGCTGACGTTCCCCTTCGCCGACGAGATTGTCACACCCGACTGTTACCATGACGACGCCGGGCCGAACCACTACCGATACCCGAGTTATCACGAACTCGCGTACCTCCATCCTGACCGATTCGACCCGGACCCGTCGGTATTCGACGACCTGCCGGTTTGCCCGGACGACACCTACGTCGTCCTCCGGTTGGTCAGTTGGGGTGCGGCACACGACATCGGGGACGAGGGGCTCGATAGCCTGTCCAAATTGGTCCACCGGCTAGAAGGTGTGGGCGCGAAGGTGCTCGTGTCGGCCGAAGACGACGCGCTCCCACCCGAACTCGACGGCTACGGTATCGACATCGACCCGCACCTCATCCACCACGTCCTCGCCTACGCTGACTTGTTTGTCGGCGAAAGCGGGACTATGGCCTCGGAGAGCGCCGTTCTCGGCACGCCGACGGTCTACGTCCACAGCGCAAATCCCGGACTCATGCGGGACCTCAACTCCTTCGACCTCCTGTTCGGATTCCACGGAGAGCGTCGCAACAAACGCGCCGCGAGTCGAGCGGTCGAAATCCTCCAGTCACCCGAAATCGACTGGGAGGAACGCCGCAAGACGCTTCTCGGACAGAAAGTCGATGCGACGGATGTCGTCGTACAGCGCATCCTCGCGACCGGCGGCTAGCCTCGCGCCGAGCAGTCGAGTTTCGTCGAATTTCGGCGTCTCAGGCACTTTATCTACTACATAATAAGGGTCGTACAGAGTACCACATTCGCTGATGACACTGCTGGATACAGATCGACCTTCGAAGCAAGACGGGGACGTGACTGTCCTCGTGACCGGCGTTGGGTTCCCCGCCACGTCGACCATCATCAGGGCACTCCGCCAAACCGATGCCTTCGACGCTCACGTGGTCGGTGTCGACTCCGACTCCGACGCGTGCGGATTCAGCCTCGTCGACACGGCGGAAACCGTGCCGCCCGGCGACAGCGAGGAGTTCATCCCGGCGCTGAAGGATATCACTCGGCGCGAGGAGGTCGACGTGGTGCTTCCACTCGTTCCGGCGGAACTCCAGCCACTCGCCGATGCGAAACCGGCGTTCGAAGAACTCGGAGCCGAGGTGATGGTTGCGGACCCCGAATCGCTCGCTACTGCATGCGACAAGGGGCAACTCTACGGTACACTCGTCAAACAGGTCCACCCCGTCGTTCCCGAGTTCTATCGGGTTTCGACCTGCGAGGAGTTCGTCGATGCGGTCTACGCACTCGGCTACCCCAACCGGAGCGTCTGCTTCAAGCCGCCCGTTGGGAGCGGAATGCGTGGCCTGCGAATCCTCGACCCGGAGACGGACCGCTTCGGCGTTCTGATGGACAAAAAGCCCAGCAGCATCGTCACCAACCTCGAAGACGTACTGCCCGTCCTCGAAGAGACGCCGGAGTTTCCGAACCTCGTCGTCATGGAGTACCTCCCCGGAGAGGAGTACTGCGTGGACGTGCTGGCCGGGAAAGATGACGTTCCGGTGGTCGTCTCTCGCACTCACAACGAGACGCACGACACGGGCTTCGTCAAGAGTACCGTCGAAGAGCACCCCGAACTCATCAGGTACTCGTGCGAACTCAGCGCGGCGCTCGGTCTGGAGTACAACGCCACGTTCCAGTTCAAACTCGACGCCTACGACCGACCGAAATTGGTCGAGGTCAACCCGCGCCTCTCGGAGTCGAGTTCCGCGTGTGTCGGCGCGGGCGTGAACATGCCCGCACTCGGCGTGCAGTACGCGCTCGGCCACGAACTCCCGGAAGTCGACATCGAATGGGGAGTCCACACAGCACAGAACTACCAGGTAGTGTTCTACTCCACGGACAAGGAGTCGACGACGATTTAATCGTGCTGTCGAGTCGGCACCACACTCCGGCTTCGCCCACAACTATGTTCAACATATGAATCCGGTTTCAACACTCTACGACCGATTACAACGAGCAGAGCTCGACGTACTCACAGCGGTCGTTGGCCTCGTTCTCGCCATCGGACTGTTTCCCCTGCGATTCCTCTCGTCACAAATCTTCATCGTAACGCTCCCGATACTCCTCGGAGTCGGCTGCGTGCTGTATCTACTGGCGGCCCGAGGAACAGGGACGACGAACGGACTCCCGACGCTGACGCCGACGCTCACCAGACTTCTCTCAGTCAGCGTCTTCTTCGGACTCGCCGCAATGGTCCTCGCCGCCGCGTTGCAGGGCGAAAGAAGCATCCTGTTCATGGACATCGGCGGCGTCGTCGGCGTCCTCTTGCTCGGCCAGATACTCCTCTCACCCGACGAAGAGCTCCGCCCGAGCGTCCTCCTCTCGCAGGTCATCGTATACGCGTTCGTCGTCCGCTTTGCCGCACTCTACACGACGAGCGGCTACATCGGAATCGACATCTGGTCGCACACGACCTTCGTCGAGATGGTTCTCGAAGCGGATTCGATTTCGGCCATCAACGACATCAAGTACTACGCGTCGCCGCTTTTCCACCTGGTCGCTGCCGCAGCTACGCACCTGCTAAACCTGTCGCTACGGAACGCGCTGTATCTCTCGCTCGGCGTCGTGATGCCGCTCGTCCCGCTTTTCGTCTACGGTACCGCCCGGTTGCTCATCCCGCTTCGGTGGTCGCTCGCGGCCGCCGCGCTCTACGCGATGGGCGACCAAGTCGTCCGGTGGGGTATCCACCTCATCCCGACGAGCATGGGACTGTTGTTCTTCCTCGCGTGTCTGTACAGCCTCGTCCGAATTACGCACGCCAGCGAACGATGGCGCGACTTCGGCCTGCTCGTGCTTTTCAGCACCGCGGTCATCCTGACACACCAGGTCTCGTCGTTTATCATGCTGGTGTTGCTCTTGTCGGGATTCGTCGCGCAGGTACTGCTTCAGTTCGACTTCTTCACCGAGAATCCGGACCCGCTTTCGTTCAGAGGCGGCGGGTCAAACCCGGTGAACCTCGCCGGTCTCGTGGGGTTCAACGTCGGCCTCATCGTGTTCACGTGGTCGCTGACCCCCTACAAGGGTGATACCTTCCTCGAAACGGTCCTCAGCTACCTCTACGTGAACCTGTTCAACGCCGGGTTCCTGAGCGGTGTCGGCGGAAGCGGTGGTTCGGCCGGTGCCTCCGGTGCGACCGGAAGCGCCGGTCAAACGCTCTTTTCACAGCTCTCGACGTACGTCACCGAAGCAGGGTTCCTGCTTCTCATCTTCGCCGGCATCGTCGGGTGTCTGACCGTTCTCAAACGGTCGCGGGCGACGCAGACGACCTACACCTTCGTCGGTGCTATCGTCGTGATGCTGTTCGTCATCCTCGGGCTCCCGCTTTTCGGCATCGAGAGCTTCGTCCCCGGGCGCTGGATTGGCTTCCTCTACGCCCTGCTCGCCATCATCGGCGTCGTCGGCTTCCGCCACCTCTCGAACCGGATGTCGCTCAAGGTCGTCGGCGTCGTCTTGCTCCTGTTCATGCTGGTCTATCCGAACGTGATGATCATGTCGAACGACGGGGCGATGGACAGTCCGGTGTTCTCGGACCAACACGAACGGCTCTCGTACACCGACCAGGAACTCGCTGCCATCGAGACGTTCGGGTCCGCTCGTCCGACTGGCGAGGGCAGTGAACTCTACACCGATCTGCCGTACGGGACAGTGTGGGAACGGACAAACGCGTATCCCGCTGAACCGTTACCCGCAGAGGGCAATCGACCGATACCGCAGGGTCTCAACGCGTATCGGTCCTACCAGTCCCAGAGCGCATCGTACTTCGAAAAGAGCGAAAGCGAGACCGTTCAGAACCTCGATCCGTCGAAGACTGCCGTCTGTCCGACGACGACGAACTATGTCTACTCGAACGGCCAAGTCACGATTTGTACCCTGCCGGGTTCCTGACTGACTTCGCGTTCTACTTCCCGTCTGCGGTATTTCTTCGCCGCCTGCGGTATTTCTTCGATTGCTCGACAACCGAAAAACAGGTAAGTGGCGACCAATCGAAACGTGTCCCAGTGTCGGGACGGTCGTCAAAACCGAGAGACACCGAGTCCCAACCGGGATTGTTTACTGAGAGAAGTCGTCGTCCGAATCGTCCGAATCGTCGGAGCCAAACTCGCTCGTAGTCGTCGTATTCCCGTCGTCGCCCGAGCCAAACTCGCTCGTAGTCGTCGTATTCCCGTCGTCGCCCGAGCCAAACTCACTCGTAGTCGTCGTATTTCCGTCAGCGTCGCCGCCGGAGAACGACCCACTGGAGGCCGCCTCCTCGAACTGTCGTCTGGTTTTATCGGGGTTGACCGTCGGCGCAGTCGTCTCTCCGTCGTAGACGACGCGCGGAACGGTGGTGATGCCGATTTCGGTGGCTTGTTTGGCCGATAGCTGAACACTCTGGGCGTAGGTTCGAGCGCGGATTGCGCGTTGAATCTGGTCGGTTCCGTCGACGCCGGCGCGCTCTGCCAGTCGGACGAGCGTGTCGGTCGTCGCCCACTCGTACCGCTCCTGCGGTTGGTTGGCGAAGACGTAGGCGAAGTACGTCCAGAACGACTGCGGGTCGATATCCCAGACCGCGAGGCCAGCCTCCGCCGCTCTCGGTGCATCTGCCCCGAGGTGTGGTTCTCCACCGGCGTACGCGACGTTCCGATACTCGATTGCGACGTCACCGGTGGCGACGAACTCCTCAACTAACCCGCCGAGTTGCTCTCTAACGAACTCCTGTGTGTACGGGCACTTCCAGTTCCCGTAGATGGTTAGGGTCGTGTCCGCCGTTCCGAGCGTCGGATATCGCGGCTTCGGCGACTTCGTAGTGAGCGGGGCCGCCGAGACATCGAACTGCGGTTCGTCAATCGTCTGCGGACGCAGTTCGGCGTCCGTCCCGCCGTCGGCCGTCTCGTCGTCAGCCGTCGCGTTGGTTGTCGTCGTCTTGGATTGCGTTGTCTCGCCCGGTGTCCGTGTTGGCGTCGATTCAGGCGTCTTCGGTTGCCCGGAACTCGCATCCTGTGCGAAACTTGCACAGCCACTGAGTGCTGCCACGGCGGCAGCGCCCGACAGTCCGAGCAATCGTCGTCTGTGTACCTTCCGGTCGGCCATACAACACAGGCAGGGCCTGACAGCCATTATTATCGGCCGTGTAAGTCTTCCTTCGACTGTTTCTGAGTGCCAAAACGCGGTGAAATCGGGGAATACGTACCCGCGCGTCGTCGCTTCGAATATCGCCTGACTTAGCGGGGTTTAACCTGCGGTTGGCCCGGCAGCCACGTCTTAGCGCGTCTATAGTAATGGGACTTTCATCGCATGGGACTTGCAGGGGCAACCTGTCGCCCGCCTGTACCCCGAAAGCCATGACACAACAGCATCACCCATCCACGCAGACGAACGTACTCGAATCGACCCGTGCGACTCCCGCATTCTCAGCCCGCAGTCGAGACACCGACCCGTATACGGCGGTGTTCTAACATGTGTGGTATTATTGCGCACGTTGGCGACAAGCGAGCGCTCGGCCCCCTCGTGACGGGGCTCGAAAAGCTCGAATATCGCGGTTACGACTCCGCGGGCGTCGCCGTGAAAAACGGGAATGGGCTCGATGTCTGGAAGTGCTCCGGACAGGTTTCGGACCTCAAGGACACCATCGATACCGTCGAAAGCAGCGCGACGCTCGGCATCGGTCACACCCGCTGGAGTACCCACGGCCCGCCGAGCGACGAGAACGCACACCCCCACACTGACCAGCGCAACCGCGTCGCGGTCGTCCACAACGGTATCATCGAGAACTACGAGACCATCAAGGACATCCTGACCGCCGAAGGCTACGAGTTCACGAGCGAGACGGACACCGAGGTCATTCCGAACCTCATCGCGTACTACCTCGACCGCGGGAACGAGCCGCTGGCCGCCTTCAAACACGCGATAGCGGACCTAGAAGGGAGCTACGCCATCGCTGTCGTCGTCGACGGGAACGACTCCATCTACGCGGCCCGTCAGGGGTCGCCCCTCGTCCTCGGTGTCGACGATACCGGCTACTACCTCGCCAGCGACGTTCCGGCGTTCCTCGATTACACGGACAGCGTCGTCTACCTCCAGGACGGCGACACTGTCGAAGTCAGAGCGGACGGCGTCGACATCGTCGACGGGAACGACGAGTATGTCCAACGCGAGATAGAGCAGGTCGACTGGCAACCCGACGAGACCGGAAAGGGTCAGTACGAGCACTTCATGCTCAAGGAGATTCACACCCAGCCCACGTCACTGCAAAAGACCATCGAGGGTCGCCTCGACATCGGTGGCGAGCGGACGAATCTCGACATCGACATGGACCTCACCAGCATCGACAACGTACAACTCGTTGGGTGTGGAACGTCGTACCACGCGGCGCTCTTCGGGGCGAGTCTGCTGAACCGGTGTGACGTGTCGGCCCGCGCCATTCGCGCCAGCGAGTACGACCTCAACACCGGGACGCCGCCGGAGGACACACTCTTCGTGGCCGTCACGCAGAGCGGTGAGACGGCAGACACGCTCGGGGCACTCCGACAGGCCAAAGAGGCCGGTGTCTCGACGCTCGCCGTCACGAACGTCGTGCAATCGACCGCCGCGCGAGAGGCCGACGAACCGCTGTACATCCGTGCAGGACCGGAAATCGGCGTCGCCGCGACGAAGACGTTCTCCTCACAGACGGTGATGCTCACGATGCTGAGCCAGCATCTCGCCCGCGTCAACGACGAGGCCACCCGCGTCGACAACATCGACCAACTCCTTTCGGACCTGCAAGACCTCCCCGGTGCCGTCGACGGCATCCTCCAGTCGAGCAACGCCTCCCGACTGGCCGAGAAGTACCTCGATATGAACGCGTACTTCTTCATCGGCCGGGGACTCGGCTGTTCGGTCGCCAAGGAGGGCGCGCTCAAGTTCAAGGAGATTACCTACGAGCACGCCGAAGGATTCGCGTCCGGCGAACTCAAACACGGGCCGCTCGCACTCGTCACCGACCAGACGCCGGTGTTCGCAATCTGTGCGGACGACTGCGAGAAGACGGTGACGAACGCGAAGGAGGCCCAGACGCGAGGCGCGCCGATTGTCGCTATCTCTCCGTCCGACCACAGAATCGTGGACACGGCGGACGAACACCTCTCGGTGCCGGATATGCACCCGGTCTGTTCGAACCTCCTCGCGAACGTCCAGTTGCAGTTGCTGTCGTACTACTGTGCAACTGAATTAGACCGCGCTATCGATAAACCACGGAACCTTGCGAAGAGCGTCACTGTCGAATGAACCCGACCGAATCTCGAATCTTCGAACGATGAAGAAAGAACTGTTTGGCGTCCTCGAAGACGATGGCACGTTCGACAACCTCGCGTCCCGGTCGAGTTTCGACTGGGTTTCCGAGGGGCCAAATGCGACTGTTGCCATTCGCGACCCGGCACTCGGATTCCCGGGTCGGTCGGCGACCTACAGCGACGAGCGTGGGTGCTGCGTCCTCTGGGGGGAGATTCTGCCACCAGACGACGTATCGACCCCGCTCGCCGAGTACACGCTCGACCGATACGAGGAAGTCGGAACCGAAGCGTTCTCCGAACTCAACGGGTCGTTTCTGGCGTTCGTCGAACTCGGCGACGAGGCAATCGTCGCGACCGACCCCGTCCGGACGTGGCAGTGCTTCTACGCTGACACCCCGAGCGGACGGGTTTTCGGCACGAATCCGCGGCGGGTCGTCTCCGCGGTTCCACACACGGAAGTCGATACCCGTGGCCTGCTCGAATACGTCCACATGGGCGTCGTCGTCGACGACCGGACCGTCTTCAACGAACTCAGAACGGTCCCGTTCGACGGCTACATCACGGCCGACGAATCGGGGACGCTCTCTCGATTCGTCTACGACCCCGCCGACCCCGAGGAGTTCGACTACGTCGACGAACTCGCTTCTCGTCTCGAACGCGCCATCGCCCGGCGCTCTAATTATCCCGGAAAACAGGGCCTGCTCCTGAGCGGCGGCTACGACTCCCGTTCCATCGTCGCACAACATTCCGGAATCGACGTGTGTTACACGCTCGGGACGCCCAATCACCCCGAAGTGGTCGTCGCCCGCAACATCGCACACCAGTACGGTGCCGACCACGAGACGCTCGTGGCGAACGACGACTACCTCAACGTCGACGAGGACGTTATCAAGTACTCGCTCGGAACGCGCGAATCGGTCCACGTCCACCACGCGGGGTGCGACGACAAGATTGACGCCGACACCATCTTCCACGGACTGTTCTTCGATACGCTCCTGCGCGGTCACTTCCTCCCGCGGAACGTCATCAACGTCCTCGGAAACAAATTCCCACTGCAGGGACTCGACCCGGACCCGGACGTAACCAAGGTGTTGTCGTCGAAGTTCGGCTACCATCCGGCGTGCGACCACGTCTTTCCAGAGTGCTACGACGAGTTCGACACGAGCATGGAGTTCATCGACGAAGTCGTTGAGGAGCAACTCGACAAGTGGTCCGACCGGTACGACAACGTCTACGACAGCATCGCGCTCATCGGCATCCAAAATCAGCCGACGCTTCCGTTCCACTTCGAGTTGTCCGACAACTACATCGAGTCGTTCGTCGCGGCCGACGCCGAACTCATCGACTGGCACCTGAAGACGCCGCCGGAAAAGCGGAACACGGAGACGATGAAGCAGGCGATGCGAAAACTGAACCCGGACATCTTCCGGCACCGCCCGCCGGACCGGCCGCACCACTCGTTCCGGAAAAATCAGATAGAGAAGTTTCTGCGACGGAAGCTTCCCGGTGTCGAACCGTTCAGCGCACCGTGGCCGGACATGGAAGCACAGTACGCCAAGAACGAACTCGACCGCAAACTCTTCCCGGGGTACCCCAGTATCCACGAACTTCCGGTCAGGGTCAAACTCCGCATCAACGACATCACGACGTGGATGAACTCCGCTACCGAAGAGACCCTCCTCACGCCGAACGACGTGCTGTGTCCGCCGTCGAAACTCCTCACGGACCTCTGACCTGACCGGCCTGCTTCTCTGTCCGTACTCGGCGTGAAAAATGCGGGTGTCGGCCTGAACTCGATAGCGACGCGACTCAAAACGACTCGTCCTCGGCCTCAAAAGACTCGAAACGATTTGGCCTCGAAGACTCAGAACAGTTCGTCCTCGAAGTCTATCGGTCGCGCGTCACAGTCTCACCGGGTGCCGTCTGCGACCCTTCCGAGAGCTTTACTCCCGCATTGAGTGCAGTGTTGATGCCCGTCTTGACATCGTCGCCGACCACGACACCGAACTTCTTCCGACCGGTCGAGACGGCTTCGCCTTTGACCCGAACCGTCACGTCCTCGCCGTCGTGGCGGAGGTTCGCGACGTTCGTCCCCGCACCGAAGTTGACATCGCGCCCAACGACGCTGTCACCGACGTACGAGAGATGACCGACGTTGGTGTCGTCGAAGAGCACGCTGTTTTTAATCTCGACTGCGTGGCCGACGTGAACGTCGGGGCCGACGAACGTACTTCCGCGGATGTAGGCGTTCGGCCCGACAGTCGCGCCCTCGGAGATGTACGCAGGTCCTTCGACGACGCTGCCGCCGCGCACAGTCGCACCCTCCTCGACGACGACCGTTCCCTGAATTTTCGCGTTCTCGCTTACCTCGCCTTCGACGCGGCGCTCAAGTGCGCCGAGTTTCCACTCGTTCGCTTCGAGCAATTCCCACGGCCGACCAACGTCCATCCAGCGCCTGAGGATGACCGGTGAGACGGTGAACCGCTCGATAACTCGGTCGAGTACGTCCGTGAGTTCGCGCTCGCCGCGCTCGCTCACAGGCACGTCGAGCATGTCTCGCGCTTCTTCGGGGAAGACGTACGCGCCACCGTTGACGAGGTCGTTTTCCGGCGCGTCGGGTTTCTCGATAATCTCGACCACTGCGCCGTCTTCAACCGTCAGGACGCCGTAATTCGAAGGATTGGGGACGCGAAATGAGGCGATACTCGGGGCGGCCTCGAACAATTTGGAGATTCCGTCGGGGTCGTAGAGATTGTCTCCGTAGAGAACCGCAAAGGGACCGTCGATGTGTTCTTTCGTTGCCCGGACGGCGTCGGCGGTCCCCTGTTGTTCCTCCTGGACCACGTAGGAGACCGGCACGCCGCGATAGGTCGACCCGAAGTACTCTCGGACCTTCTGTTCGCCGAATCCGACGACGAACACGAGTTCGTTGACACCAGCATCGACCGCCGCATCGGCCGTATGGGCCGCGATGGGCCTTCCCGCAACGGTGAGCATCGGCTTGGGAATCTCGTTCGAGAGTGGCTTCATTCGGGTACCCTTCCCGGCGGCGAGTACGATAGCTTGCATAGGCTGTCCTACTGGAACGACGGGTGTTATTATACGCTAAATAAGCGCCCAAGAGAACTGAAACACCGACCGTAGAACGATTTAGGACCGGCGTAGACGAGGGTCATCCGAACAGCATGCCGTGCTGCCAGAGCAGGTCGCGCGCGACGGCGACTTGCCACATCACGGCATCTTGGAGGTGAGTATCCTTGCGCGTCGTCTCGACGAGGTACCCGGGAAGGTGGAGGTCGCCGTACACCTTATGGATGAGAAGCGGCCGCGACCCGTCGAGAGAGTTCCCGCAGTCGAAGTCGTAGTACGACGGGTACTCCGAAAGCCCGATGTAGTAGTCGTTGACGAGGTCACAGGCGTCGACGGCGTTCTCGGGGGTCGCCCGGGTCGGGAAGATGGCCTGTCCGACCTTGCCGTCGTGTTTGTAGATGCCGCTCGAACTGTGGAGGTCGACGACGACATCCGGGTCGTGCGAGACGAGTTCGTCCCAGAGCGCCCGTGCGAGCGTGCTCGTCGGCTCTGACCCGGTGGGGAACTGGCGGTTCAGGTCGCCGTCTTCGGTGTACCGCGCACCGATATCGACGGCGGGGCGGTTCGCCCACGGAACGACGACGAGTTTCCCGCCGGTCGGGCGGAAACGCGTCATGTACTCTGCGGCGGTGTACCCCTGGGGTTCCTCACCGTGTACCCCACCAACGACGAACGCCGTCGGGCCGGGCTTGCCCGAGTCGATGACGTAGACCGACGTCTCGTACTCGGTTCCCGGGAGGAGTGAGTAAGTCTCGACGCTTCCGGCGGTGACTCTGTCGAGACGGGTGCGAATCCAGCCGAGGATATCACTGTAATTGCCGTTCTTGTGGTCCCGGAGGAGGCGGACGCGTGGTTCGCCCGAGATACTGTACCGAACGGCTTCCTCGGTTGCAGAGCGGACGAGGCCGTCGTAGCGGTCCTCGTAGGCGCGGTTGGCGATTTGGGTGATGTTCCGGACGCCCGCCTGGTCCATGTAGGACTCCAATCGGGCGTGGGTGTAGGTCTTGGTCGTGAAGTTCCAGAACATGAACTCGAAGAACGTCCAGAAGTTCTCGGGTTCGACGTGCCAGACGCCGTGTGCGGCGCGGGCGGCGCGAGCCTCACCCTCGTCGTCGCCGGCGAGATACTCGTCGGGTGAACCGGGTTGGTACGATAAGAACCGAAGTTCGATGTTGAGGTACCCCGGGAGGACGTACTCACGAACGATGTCTTCGAGGTTGTGCTGGACGAAGTACTGCGATGCTTCCGAGAGGAAATTCACGTAGACGACGAGCGTGGGGTTCGTCTCGTCGGTCCCCATCGTGGGATACAGGCAGTTCTGAAGTGACGGTGCCGTTCCGACGACACCCGGACTGAAACCTGCAGCCACAGTCCGAGTACCGACCGAACCGAGGAACGTGATGCCACCTGCGGCAGTCATAAATCTCCGGCGAGTAAATTTCGTTGTCATAATTCTACAAATAGAAGAACGTTAGACTATACTGAGAGTGTCAGCCTTCACATAAACAGCATTGAAATACCCATGAGTTGACTTCTCAAGGCCTGAGAATAGACATTCATCGAGTAGAAAATACCAAAAACATGCCGGAGAGGGTGGGGAGAGGAAAAAGAAGGTGGGAGAGAAAGAAGGTGGGAGAGAAAGAAGGTAGGGAAGAGGAGAAGGAGGAGATGGGGGAGAAAAAAGGGAGAGGAGAGGGAGAAAGCAGGAGTCGTTATGCAGGACGGGCCCCGGTCGCCTGTTCGACGAGTGCCATCGCCTCGTCGAAAAGGCAGTCCGTATCGCCATCAGTGCGCGCCTCTGCAGTGACACGGATCAGGGGTTGCGTTCCACTGGCGCGAACGAGGAACCATCCGGTGTCGGTGGCAACACGAACGCCATCTCGGTCGTCGATGTCGTCGTATTTCTCGCGCACGAGCGCGTTGACTCGGTCGAGAACACGGCTTTTGTCGTCCGTCTCGATACTTTCGCGGCGGAGGGGATACGTGTCGATTTCGGCGACGAGGGTTGCGAGCGGCCCGCGTTTCGAGACGAGTTCGGCGAGTTTGCAGGCCGCGAGTGGACCGTCTGGACACGGGGTTTCGTCGCTCCAGACCCACGCTCCGGAGGGTTCACCGCCGAAGACGACATCCGGTTCCGCGCACTTCTCGGCGACGAACACGTCGCCGACACGTGTTCTGACGACGGACGCGCCGACCGTTTCGAGCGCATCGTCGACGGCGAGACTCGTGTTCACCGGCACCGCGATTCGGTCGTCCGCCGACGCCGCTTCGCGGCCGAACAAGGCGAGGAGGGTATCGCCGTCGACGAAGGTCCCGTCTCCGTCGACCGCCATCATCCGGTCTGCGTCGCCGTCGTGGGCGATTCCGAGGTCCGCATCGGTTTCGGCGACATGCGTCCGAAGGTCTCGACACGTCTCGGCGGTCGGTTCGCTCGGCCGGCTAGGGAATCGGCCGTCTCGCTGCCCGTTGAGCGTCGAGACGGTACACCCGAGGTCTGCGAGCACGTCGGCCGTAAGTCGCCCCGTTCCGTTTCCGATATCGACGACGACGGAGGGGCATGCTTCGAGTTGGACACTCGACCGGAGCACCCGCCGGTGGCGGTCGGAAACGGCGGTTCGTCGGTCGGTTCCGACGGTGTCCCATGCCGCGCGCTCGTACGCTTCGTTCCGAACCCGTCGTTCGATTGCCTCGCGTCGCTCGGGACCGAACGCGCGTCCCGCCCGCGTCCACAACTTCACACCGTTGTCCGTAGGAGGGTTGTGTGAGGCGGTTACGACCGCGCTGGCGTCGGCGTCCAACCACTCGGCGGCCCGCGCGACCGTCGGCGTGGGGTTGACGCCGACGCGAATCACGTCGGTTCCGCACTCCTGCAGACCCGCCGTAAGTGCGTGTTCGAGCATGACACCGCTCTCTCGGGCGTCGCGTCCAACGACTACGCGGTCGTATCCCTCACTTCCGAGTGCACGCCCGATTGCGACCGCTAAATCCGCCGTCACGTCTTCACCAACTGTTCCACGAACACCGCTCGTTCCGAACATGCCTCCGCAGAAGGACGCCCCACTAGTTACTATGACATGAGTAAAGGAGAAGAAGTGGAGAGGGAAATCGTCCCAGTCACGTGCAGTGACAGGTTCGGGCTTCCCAGACAACCTCGGTTCTAGGTCGGCACGTACCGGAGGGGGAACGGTGTGTGACGACCCACGTGGACAATTATCAGGTAACTACATTACTATCGGGATGCTAGAATGCCGTTCTCACGGATTTTGGGAGGAGGTAATAGCTCGAAAACGACCGTTTCGAGGCTTAGAGAGACACTTAAGCGGAGCAACAATCTGGGTAGTTCATGTGGTGGTAGGCCGTGTCCTTCAACCATGGATGTACACGAATTGACCGCGATTCAACGCGACTTGCTCTTCGTTGTGAGTGGAATGGACGACTCTTCGGGTCAGGCGATTAAGTCTGAACTCGAAAAGACACAGGGGCGTAGTCTCCTCGCCGGACGAGTGTACACGAATCTCAACGAGTTAGTCGACAGCGGTCTTATCGAGAAGGGAAGTCGAGACGGGCGCACGAACGAATATTCCCTTACGGAGGAAGGACAGAAGGCAGTCCGAAATCGCCGACGGTGGGAAAAGCGCTACGTGAAACAATCTGCCTGACCGCCGTTTCGTGAAAACGGATTGTCAACAGTTGAGCGGAACAATATCAGCCGTTTCGGAGGGAATTCGCTTACTCTGCATATAATAAACACCAGTTGAGCGCAATGCCCTGGCGATGACAGAACGACAGTCAAGCCGACGGCGGTTCCTCCAGTTGACCGGTGCAGCAACGCTTGCGGGACTCGCAGGGTGTTCCAGCAGCGCGTCTGAGGAGACGACCACGACGACTGCGACTGCAACCAAGACGGAGACAAAAACGGCGACGAAGACGGCGACCGCCGCACCCGAAAACCAGATGAAGGGCCCGCGTGAAGGCGACGACCTGCCGAAGGACACGAATCCCTCCGACGGCTACCCGCCGGAGTTCGACACCGTGCCGGAGAAGCGAGAAATCGACACGAGTTCCTACGAGACGCTACGTCGTGAGGTCCACGACGTAACCGTCGAGGTTCCGCTCGTTCCGATTGAAGATGCGTACTACTGGTACGCGCGTGGGGAAGCGCGCTTCGTCGACGCTCGCAGCGAAACCGGCTACGACGTGTCCCACATCTTCGGGTCGGTCCTCAGCCCTGCGCCCGACGGTCGCAAGTTCGACCCCACCGACGACTGGAACAAGGCTGACAGGGTCGTGACGTACTGTCACTGTCCGCACCACCTGTCCTCGCTTCGGGCGGCGATGTTGCTCGCAACTGGCTACGAGGAAGTCTACGCTATCGACGAAGGCTTCCAGTCCTGGCTCGACCGCAACTACCCGCTCGCAGGGACCGATACGAACCGAGACTACACGGTTCGGACAATCGAAGGAAAGACCAATCGGAGCGACGCCGGTGAGACGGCCTGGGCGTTCCACCCGGGAACCGACCAGGTCGAGGCCACCGAGATCAACGCCGACGGCTCGTACACGCTCGAACTAAAGTTCGTGCAGGTCGACGCGCAGAGTACGATTCAAATCGAGACGCCCAGTTACGCCATCCAAGCACCGCTCGGTGAGTTGACGAGCGGGACCGTCACCGCTGAGACTGGGTCGCCAGCGACGGCGACGAAGACGACTTCGACGAGTACGACCACCTCGACGACGAACTCCACGACCAACAACACGACGAGTAGCGAGTCGTACGCGTGGCAGTGGGAGTTCTAAGCGTGCAGTTGCGAGTGCGCACCCGCCGAGTCGCGATGGCTACGTAACTGATGAACACACCCTGCTCTTACTGACGCCCTCCCTTTGCAGACAATCGACGGATTCCGAGACCGGCTGAACCGCCGAGCACCCCGAGGGTCGTCGCAGTGACGACTCCAACGATAGCGGCCCACACCACTCGAAAGAACAGCCCGGGCGTCTTGCCGGTGACGCCGATTCCACCGAGGTGAATCCCGAACCCTGCTGCGAGAGCGAACGTAACTGCCCAGGCCCGCCACAGTCCACCGTCGCCAACGGCGACGAGTGCACTCACGACGACGAGACTACCGGCGAGGTACTCCCACCGAAGAATCCCGACCAATACGTCGGACCGCTGAACTGCGGTGAGGAACGTGGTTGAGCCGAGAAACAACACGACGGCGAGAAATAGTGTTCTCCGTCGCCGCGCCTGGTCCGTGTCGCAAACTGATAGCGACTCCAGCAACGTCATAGTTCACCGAACGTAACTGAATAATGTTACTCTATTGCTAGTTTTTCGGACCGTATTCAATACAGTGCCCCACCGTTCGGGACCGGTTTCTCCGGGATGACGAGGACAGGGTTGTCATCCGCACCGGGGACGCCAACTGTCAGTGCCTCCGATTTGAAGCCCGCAATTCGGACGGACCCCAAGTTCGTCGCACAGAGCACCTGTGACCCGACGAGTTCGTCAACCTCGTGGTGGTGGCCAAGCTGTGCCGCCGATTGGAGCGTCTCGTCACCGAGATCCAACCAGAGTTTGACCATCTTCGGCTTGTTCGCTTCGGGAAACGCCTCTGCTTTCTGTACGGTGGCAACACGAATCGTCACGTCGAACGGGGATTCGACCATACGTGAACTCTACAGCAGGTCTGTTGGTAAGTACCACGGGGGGTTGTTAGACAATATCTCGCATTCTTCGTGACGTAGGTCGTAAGTTGGCCAGGCAAATCGAATCGACCGGACCGGCCATCACAGCGGATTTGACGACGTGAGTGGGGTTGTTTCTTGCTCGACAGTTTCCGTACAGTGTCAAGAAGGGTACCGAGCGGTTCGTCGAACCCCCTGAGGCCACCAGTGGACGAAGTAACTAATCCATATTTCAGACACCCTACAGAGCCACATACAATAGCTATACCCTACAGCTATACTACACAACTATACTCTACGACTACATCATACAGACCGAGTTCGAAGTGCGCCGAGGCAGGGTTCGAGAGACCGCCCTCACGAGTAGCGACGGGTTACCACCCATTACCGATCTCTCGGTCGAGACGACTGGGTGAATCGACCGAGATGGCTACTCGGTTGAACTGCTACCGTTCGAAAGCTGACCGAATGTCCACATGACGGCGAACTATTACGTAACCGATGGCGAGGGACTACACCCGGAAGTGCCGAGATGACCACCGAGTCGAACGTCCCGTTCCGCCCGCAACTCACCGTGTTCGACGTTGTTGGAACCTGCGACATTCCACACCTCCTCACAGCCCTCGAACAGCGAGGGGTACACATCGACGAGAGTGTATAACTATACTACCCGACTATATTCCTCGGCTATACTTCTCGTCTATATAATTCAACGATAGCAACCAGATATACTATACACACATTTCGCACACCGGTTCCGCGCCGAGTACAACTCGGTACCAATCAGCGATACCGTCCAACGATAACCCTCAACAACAGTTTCTCTCTCTACACCATCGAACTATACTCTATGACTATATCTCACAGATATAGCCTACAGCCATATTCACAAACGATCACTCTTGAGCCACGGGTCTAACTACACATCACCTCACCACACCAACCCCGAATAGCCAGCACATTCGACTTCGAGAGGATCGGGGACAGGACGACCATTGTCGTGGGAAACCGCAGAGAGCCACTTAGATGCCTAATTTCCTCACTTCTAGATATACAACTACACCATTCAACTATACCATCCAATTATACCATTCAACTATACTTTGTAGCTATATGCTACACCGGTACTGTAGAGAGAACCAGATGTGAATTGTACTGAAACTGGCGAGAAGTTGCACGCAGAGTCATTAACTAAAGAAGCCCGCGATATACAATAGTTGAGTACTATAGCTGAGGGCTATAACTATATCATATACCCATACATGATAGTCAACTATTGTCGCTATTCCGTCTGACCTAGATTTATATTCATGGTCTTCGCTACTGTTGATATGCTCACGTACGCGCCGGTTTCGGAGGCAGGCGGCGTCGGAAAGACGACGACCGCTGCGACGCTCGCGGCGAGCCACGCGCGCGCCGGACACGACGTTCTCGTAATCGACATGGACACACAAAACGGGAGTCTCACCTACTTCTTCGGTCCCGACTACGACCGAGGCGACCCGAACGTCGATAATCTTGTCCGGCACCTCGTCGGTCGGCCAAAAGGCGACTTCCACGACCTGACTATCGAAGTAGAACATGGAATCGACCTGATTCCGTCGCACAACATGCTCGAAGACCTCCACGAGTTCCTGCTCAACGAAAAGCAGCAAGCCGAGAACTTCGGGGAGTCCTACAGTATGTACCACCAACTCCACCGCGTCCTCCGAGAGGCGAACGTCCGCGACGAGTACGATGTCGTCATTGTCGACTCCGCCGGGAAGGCAGGCCCGATTCTCTACAACGCGCTCGTCGCCGTTCGAAACGTGGTCATCCCGTTCGAGGCGACTGCGAAAGGACAGGAGTCTATCGAAGGACTCGATGACCTCGTCGACGGGCTGGAACAGAGCATCAACGTCGACGTGGGTGTGCTGTCCGTCGTCCCTATCGGGTACAGAGACACGCGGGACCAACGGGAAATCCTCGGCGAACTCCGCGAGAGTGGGTTCCCAGTTCCGGTCGTCGTCGGCGAACGCGGGTCACTGATGGAAGGCTGCTGGAAGCAGCAGTGTAGCCCCTTCACGTACGTCGAAGAGCACCGCGATAGAAAGCGTGACTACGAACTCGAAACACTCGACCAGTTCGACGAACTCGCGCGGCACCTCGAACGAGAGGCGGAGCTTGACGCACCCGAGGTGACTGCGTAATGGGACTCAAGTCAGGCTCTCGGGACGCCGGTCTCGACGACTCGGGCGAGGAAGAGTTACCCGAGGAAGAACGAGAGGCCGCACAACCGGAAGACGTGAACACAGAGGATGCGAGTACCGAAGACGCATCCGCGACCTCGACCACCGCGGAACCTACCGAATCGGACTCGCACGAGGACCCCGATTCCGAGGCGGCGGCCGAGTCAGAATCGGAGTCGCAGCGCCCGACGATGGATTCGATTCCGTACAAACTCCGCCGCAACAAGGTAAACGAAGGTCGAGAACAGGTGCCGTACTTCCTTCGAGAGGAGGTTATCGAAGGGGAAGCCGAACTCCAGGATACGCTCGAAGAACTCCTCGGAGAGAACGTGTACAAATCCGATTACCGTGAGGCCGCGATGATCGTCGCGCAGCGAAATCCGGAGTTGATCGCTGGCGTGCTCCGAGAGTGGGGCTACGACCTCGATACTGTCTAGCTGGGCTGACTACCCGTACTCACGGATGCTCGAGAAGAGCAACCACTCGAAACGAACTGAGCATCCGCTATAGTCAGTATATGTTTCAAAAATAGAATAAAGTAGTGCCTCAAGGATATCTTATACCAGAATGGACAACTCACGAAGACTTCTCTTGCGTGACTTTCTCCTTGGGGCGTCAGGCATGTGGATACCCTCTCAATTCATCCTCTTCGACATGCCGTTCGACATCTCTTTCGTTCACCTACTGATTGCAGGGTTCATCGCTGGTGGATGTGCTTGGTTCCAGTACCTATCTGAACACCAAGCCTTTCCCTCTCGACTGTACGATGTCCGAGACTACATGCGGGAAAATCCCCTTCAGACAGCCCTGTTCGCTGCAAGTGGGATCACTGCCCTCTGTCTCCCACTGACACTGTCTTCATCAGTCGTTGGATTCTACTATGCCGGATTTATCGGTATGTATCTCGGGTTCCTTGGCTATCGCTTCGTATTCGGAGTGCTCCGTCCGGTCCCCGAAGGAGCCCTCAACCGAATCTAAGAGCTGTTCCACACGTATCGACAATGAGGCGTAAACAGTGCTGAACAGCACCTACGTAAATCGGTACGCCACCAGCACAAGATTTTCACACCCGACATGATAATTAAGCTACATGCCTTCTCACAGGTCAGTCTGTCTTGAGGAGATGGTATGGCCAGAGGTCGAATCAGCCGTGGAAAACGGAACGCGGACGGCAATCGTAGCCGTCGGTTCGATCGAACAGCATGGTCCACACCTGCCGTTGAATATGGATACATTGGATGGTGACGAGCTCTCGCGCCGAATCGCGGTAGAGTTGGGGGATGCCCTCGCCGCACCGACGATTCGCCCCGGGTGTTCAGGCCATCACATGGAGTTCCCGGGTACCATCACGATTCCAGCCGAGACGTTGATGGACGTAATCCGTTCGTACTGCCGGTCTCTCGATGACCACGGGTTCGAATACATTGTTCTCGTCCCGACCCACGGCGGGAACTTTGGCCCGGTCAAGACCGTTGCCCCCGAGATTGCCCGTGAAATCGAGGCCGCAGTGATTTCGCTCGCCGATCTCGACACACACATGCAGTTGCTGAACGAGGGGCTCAGCGAGGCCGGAATCGAGTACGAACAAGACGTGATTCACGCCGGAGCCGCTGAGACGGCGATGGTGCTGGCAATCGACGAGAATCTCGTCAAGACAGAGAAAATCGAACGTGGACCCGAAGGCGAGATTTCGCCTGCCCGTCTGCTCAGCGAGGGATTCAAATCGATCACGGAAAATGGCGTCCTCGGAAATCCGAATGAGGCGACGGCTGAGGCCGGAGAAACGATTTTCCAGAACGTCGTAGAGGCGTACGTCGAGCACATCAAGACCGAGCGCAGTGCCGTCTGAATGAAAGAACCCAGTTTCAAATACAGCGGTGTGTCGCTCAACACCCGTGCGTGGAATGAGAGCCGACCGTGAGAGGTGACCCACAGTGCCACAATCACTACCACCTCCGAGACTGAAGTAGACAGTGATGTCGGGAAAGTATGAGAACCTTATCGAGCGACTGTACGAAGACGTTTGGAACGAAGGGAATCTCGATACCGCGGACGAACTCGTCCACGACGACTACACGATTCACGACCGTGACCTCGCAGCAGAACTCGACGGACCTGAGTTCTACAAGGCGCTCGCAACTGGAACCCGCGTCGTCTTTCCCGACGCGGAGTTTACAATTGAGGATATCTTCGTTTCGGGCCAGAAAGTCGCAGTGCGGTGGGAGATGACTGGAACACACAAAGGAGAGATGCTCGGCATCGAACCGACGGGAGTGGAAGCCACACTGTCGGCAATCGAGATAAACCGCTTCGAGGACGAGAAACTCATCGAGACGTGGACCCAAAGCGATGAACTCGGATTGATGGAACAGCTCAATTCGTTGGGAGCGAAGTGACGCGGCAGTGAGGTTGACTGCGCGGTGGCCACGAACCAACGAGTTAGCATATCGGCACCGAAATTCGTATCCGCACGTTTTTTCTCCCGGTTCGGTCTGTGCTGAGGCATGGGTTCTGACGACTCGTCGTCCCGACAGGGTGGCCGAGCAGCGCGCTACTTTCGCCACTCGGTCGAAAGGCGGTGGAATCCGCACACTATCGACTTATCATCCGACGTAGCCGCCGTCGATGAACTAAGTAGGCGAGAGTTCACCCGGCTTCGCGGGATGGTTGCGCTCTTCGGCGCTGGCGAGGAGGCGGTGACGAAAGACCTCGCACCGCTGGCAATCGCGCTGGACGACAAACGCGATTTGCAGTTCGTCGCCAGTCACCTCAACGACGAGGCGATTCACGCGGCGTTTTTCGAGCGATATTGGCGAGAGGTCATCAACGCCTCCGAAAAATCCCGCGGTCTCGAACAGTCGGACCCGACCGCTGAGCGGTGGTTTTCACCCGAATACGAGGAGTTGTTCGCCCGAACCGAATCAGCGATGCAGCGCCTGCTCGAAGCGGATACCCCCGCAAACCGCGCGCACGCGTACTGTCACTACCACGTGACCATCGAGGGAATCCTGGGCCAATCGGGGTTCTACTGTGCGCTCGAAACGTTCGACGGGGGGAGCAAGGACTTCCCGACGCTCCCAGGCCTCGTCGAGGGGTTTTCTAACATTCGGCGGGACGAAGGCCGACACGTCGGCTTCGGGGTGTCGAAACTAAAGCGACTCCTCGACGAGGACGGAGTTTCATTCGAGAGCGTTCGAACGACGGTTCACGACCTGTCGGGCCTCGTCGAACCGATTGTCGAACTGATGGGGTGGAAGAGAGGTCCCGGACCGAACACGGCCGATATCGTCAGCTACGCCGCGGACAAGCGCGACGAACGGGTGGACCAACTTCGGTCAGAAGTAGTCCAGGGGATAGAGAAATGAGAGCGATACGAGTCACCGACAACGGCAACCCGGAAGTACTGGAAGTCAAGCACGTGCCGAGGCCTGAACCGGCGAACGGAGAAGTTCGAATCGACGTGCGGGCGGCCGGTGTGAACTTCGCCGACATCGAAAAACGCCGTGGGAGATACCCCGACGGTCCGACGCCACCCTACGTACCGGGTCTCGAAGTGACGGGCGTCATCGACGCCGTCGGGCCGGGCGTCGACCACTCAGTCGGCGAGCGTGTCATTGCACTCGTTTCCAGCGGTGGGTACGCAGAGAAGGCCATTGCACCGGAAGACCGCGTCTTCTCGATACCAGACGGCCTGTCGTGGGAGGAGGCCGCCGGAATCCCTGTGCAGTTCCTCACCGCACACAACGCCCTCCACGAGTGGGGCGAACTTGGCGACGGAGAACGCGTCCTCGTCCACGCCGCGGCCGGTGGCGTCGGGTCGGCCGCTGTCCAACTCGCCGCCGTCGCGGGGGCCGAAGTGTTTGCGACTGCCAGCACAGACTCGAAGTTGCAACTCGCCACCGACCTCGGTGCCGACCACGCCATCGACTATACGACTGCCGACGTGGCCGACGAGGTAGAGTCGCTGACCGACGGCGAAGGCGTCGACCTCGTGTTAGACGGCGTCGGTGGGGCCGCATTCTCGGCGAGTCTGGACTGTCTAGCGGCCGGTGGGCGAATCGTCTCCTACGGTATGGCCAGTGGGTCGATACCAACGGTGGCGACCCCAAGGCTCTTCTTCGAGAATCAGTCGGTCGTCGGCTACCACCTCGAACACGCGCTGGACCACGAACCGGACCGGGTTCGGGCGGCCGTCCTACCGCTGATGGAGTTGCTGTCGGACGGCGCGATTCACGTCGAAGTCGGGCGGACCTTCTCACTCGAAGATGCTGCGGTCGCACACGAGTTCATCGAGGATCGAAAGAGCACGGGGAAAGTCGTGCTCGTGCCGTAATCGGACGCTGACAGCTATTTGGACTCGACCTGTCTTCCTGCTGAAACGAGAACCGACGAAAGCGGAGGCATTTTACTCCCGTACACAGACGGCTAACTCAGTTATGCCCACCGACGAGCACGTGGCAAGTCACGTAGAGGAGATCATCGCCGACCGCCTTCGAGTCGACCAGTCCGAGTTCGACGCCTCGACGGAGTTTGAAGGCGAGACGCTGGACGCGGAGTCGCTCGACCTCGTCGAAGTTGCGGAAGCCGTCGAAGCTGATCTCGGAGTCCACGTCCCGGACGACGACCTCGCAACCCTCGACACCGTGGGCGAGTTCACCGACTACGTCCTCGCAAACCGCGACTAAACGAGTGACCCGAACTGTCGTCGTCACCGGTATCGGCGCGGTCACGGCCATTGGTGAGACCGCTTCGGAGACGTGGGGTGCAGCCTGCCGGGAAGACAGCGGTGCCGACCGAATATCGCGGTTCGACACGGATTCGGCTGCCGTACGCTCGACGATTGCCTGCGAGGTGAACCGTCCCCTCGCGGACCATCCACTCGTCGACGAGCGACAGATGGGCCGATACGCACAACTCGCCGTTGTTGCGGCCGAAGAGGCTATCGAAGACGCAGGGTTCTCGCCGGACGACCCATCGTGGGACCCACCCCGTGTCGGAACCTCGATTGCATCGGCGCTCGGGGGGCTCTCCGAGACCGAATCAACCGCGGGCGAACGGCCATCGACGCGATTTCTCGTCACGGCGCTTTCGAACCTCGCGGCGGGCCACGTCAGCATGGCCTTCGACGCTCGCGGACCGAACCGCGCTCCGGCGACGGCCTGCGCGGCAGGGTCGCACGCGATAGCCGACGCCGTGTCCGACATCCGCGACGGGCGCGCAGACGTTGTCATCGCGGGCGGGACGGAAGCACCCATTTCCCCGCTCGGGGTCGGAGGATTCGACTCGATGCGAGCGCTCAGCACGCGAAACGGTGACCCTGCTGTGGCGAGTCGCCCGTTCGACGCCGACCGCGACGGGTTCGTCATCGGGGAGGGAAGCGGCGTCCTCGTCCTCGAATCGCGCGAACACGCCGAACAGCGGGGCGCAACAGTCTACGCCGAGGTCGCGGGATACGGACTCACCGGGGACGCACACCACCCGACGAGACCGGCGGAGGAGGGGCGAGGGCTACAACGCTGTCTCCACCGCGCCCTTGACGATGCGGGTATGGAGTCGTCCGATGTGGACTTCATCAGTGCCCACGGAACGAGTACGCCCACCGGCGACGCGTTCGAAGCCGACGCGCTCCGTGCGGTGTTCGACGACTGTCCGCCCGTCACGAGCGTCAAGGGCGTCCTCGGACACACGCTGGGCGCTGCTGGCGCAATCGAGGGCGTTCTCGCCGCAAAATCACTGGATAGCGGGACAATCCCCCCGACTGCGAACTACCAGACACCCGACCCCGAGTGCTCGATTCCCGTGGTTTCGGAGGCCCGCGACGAGGATATCGACATCGTCGTGAGCAACTCGGCCGGGTTCGGTGGCACGAACGGGGTACTCGTGTTCAGGCACGCGTGATTCGACGATGACCAGACGTGAGCATGATAACCAGACACGTATTCGTGACGGCCGGACACGCGAACGTGATGACCAGACATGCGAGCATGCCATGACCGGAACCGAACGCGCCTCGAAGTGGACGGTGGACGAGCGCACCGCACCCGTCGTGCTTTCCGGGGCGGACGTGGTGTCCATCAGTCGTATTCAGGAGTTACTCGACGAGTTCGGAGCGTCGTTCAAGCGCCGAGTGTTCACCGAGTCCGAACGGTCGTACTGCGACGCCCAACCGCACCCGTCGCAGCACTACGCGGCGAGGTGGGCGGCAAAAGAGGCGTTTCTGAAGACGCTCGACCACGCTCGCCCCCCCGTATGTCTCGATACGATAGGCGTCGAGCGCCGACCGTCAGGGCCGACGCTATCCCTCACCGGTGACGCCGAATCCGTGCTTTCCGAGGCGCTCTCGGCACGAGGAACGTCCCTCAGCGACGCCACCGTTTCGGTGAGTCTCAGCCACGACCGCCGCGCAGACTGTGCATTCGCGACTGCCGTCGTCGCTGCCGATGCAGCGGTGAGCGACGGTGAGGAGTGAAGAGAGCAGCGGTGAGGAGTCGACGAGCGACCCTCGGTGATTCCAGTAGAGCCATAACACCCAATCGAGAGGTGGCAAACGCTACCCATGGAGAAGACGGCATTCGTATTTCCGGGGCAGGGAAGCCAACATCCCGGGATGGGGCGGGCGTTCTACGAGACGTGGCCCGAGACGCGGGCACAGTTCGCCGCGTTGGACGAAGCGCTCGAAGTGTCGGTGACAGACCTCTGTTTCCGAGCGTCCGAAGACGACCTGAAGCAACCACAGAACACCCAACCGGCGATGTTCGCCGCCGGTGCGGCGACGTACGCTGGCGTCGTGGAGCGATATGATGTCACGCCGGCATTTCTCGCCGGACATAGCCTCGGGCAGTTTACTGCGCAAGCGGCCGCACAGATGGCCCCAGCGTCAGAGATTGGAACCATCGTCCGTCGCCGCGGTGAGTGCATGCAACGGGTCGGTTCCAACGCGGGAGAGAGCACGATGGTCGCAGTGCTTCTGGCCGACCCCGATGTGGTTGAATCGGCCTGCGCCGAGCACGACGATGTCGGCGTCGCCCTGTACAACACGCCCCGCCAGACGGTCATCAGCGGGAAGAAAGACCCGGTGGATGCAGTCCGTGCCGACATCGAGGCACAGTGTACCGCGCGGTTCCGAGAACTCGATGTGGGGGCAGCGTTTCACTCGCCGGTCATGGAACCCGCCGTCGACCCGATTACCCGCGTGATGCGCAACGCCCAACTCTCGGAGGCGGAGATACCCATCGTCTCCGACGTGTCGACGGAGGTGTACACTGACCCGGACGTGGGCCTTCGAGACCTCTCCAGACAGATAACGTCGCCCGTCGATTGGGTCGGCGTGGTCGAAGAACTACGGCGACAGGGTGTCGAGCGGTACGTCGAATTCCCACCCGCGGGGACGCTGACGGGGCTCATCGAACGGATTCACGAGGAGGCAACCTGCATCACGCTCGATAGCCCCGCCGACGCCGAAGAGGTGTTCGGAGACGCATGACCGACTTCACTGGAGATATCGCCGTCGTCACCGGCGGAACGAAAGGAATTGGTCTCGCAGTCGCAGAGCAGTTGGCTTCGAAGGGTGCGACGACCATCGCCACGTACCACGCAGACGAAGAGGCGGCGGAAGAGGCCGAAGCGCGTCTCGACACATATGACGCCAAGACGGCCGTAAAGCAGTTTGACGTGTCCGACTACGACGCCGTCTCCCGCGAAATCGACGAGATTGTCGACGAGTTCGGCGCACCGACGGTGCTCGTGAACAACGCCGGGATTCTTCGCAACGGACTGCTCGTTCGAATGGACCCCGAGGAGTGGCAGCGCGTCATCGACACTAACCTGAACGGGGTGTTCTACTGCACGCGAGAGGTCGCTCGCCAGATGCTTCGCCACGGTGGTGGCCGAATCGTGAACGTCGCGAGCATCGCCGGGTTGACCGGGTGGAGCGGGCAAGCGAACTACGCCGCGAGCAAGGCGGGCGTCATCGGGTTTACGCGCGCGGTTGCAGCGGAACTCAGGTCGAAATCCATCCGGGTGAACGCCGTCGCACCCGGGTTTACGGACACCGACCTGCTCGAAGAGAACTACACCACGGGCGACCAACAGTTGGTCGAAGAGCAGACGACGACCGGTGAACCGGCGACGCCCGAAGAGGTGGCCAACGCCATCGTGTTCCTCGCGAGCACGGATTCGTCCTACGTCAACGGCGAAGTACTCCGAATCGATGGCGGTCTGCTGAGCTAAGGTACCGACGAAACAGCCCGGTTGTCGCCCGTTTCTCGTTCTACGTCCACGGTATCCGGAGATTCATCGAAATAATTATGAGGTCGTAAACTCCGTTTTCCAGTGTGGTTTACGAGACTGGTAATCGGACGGTCGACGAGTCGGTCGCCAAGGTTCTCGACGGGGACCAACTCGACCGAACTGAGGCGTTAGCGCTCATCGCACAACCAGTCGAAGACCTCGCGCCAGCAGCGGACGCCGTGCGAGCGCACTTCGGGGATGGGACGGTTGACGCCTGCAGTATCGTGAACGCGAAGGCGGGCAACTGCGCGGAAGACTGCGGATTCTGTGCGCAGTCGGTCCACTTCGACACCGGTATCGACACCTACGACTTCCTCGACCCCGAGGAAATCCTCGCCGCGGCGAAGCGGGCGGAACGAGACGGCGCGCAGCGATTCGGTATCGTGGTCGCCGAGAAGGGCGTGAGTAAGGAAAAGCGCCCCGACGAGTGGGCGGACGTGTTGCGAGCAATCAGACTCGTCCGCGACGAGACCGATGTCGAAATCGACGCGAGTCTCGGCATCCTGACGGAAGAAGAAGCCGAAATTCTCGCCGACGAAGGCATCAACCACTACAATCACAATATCGAAACCTCACCGCGGTACTTCCCGGAAATCGTCTCGACCCACCGGTTCGAAGACCGCGTGAAGACGCTCGAACGCGCGAAAGCGGCGGGAATGGACCTCTGTGCCGGCGTCATTCTCGGTATGGGAGAGGCCCCGACAGACCGGGTGGACGCCGTCCTCGCCCTCCGAGACATTGGTATCTCCTCGCTCCCGGTGAACATCCTGAATCCCGTCGCACGGACGGCCCTCGGCGACGAACTCGGGAGTTCCGCGGACATCACGACCGAGGAGATTATCAAGACGATTGCGGTCTACCGGCTCTTACTCCCGGACGTTCGGGTTCGGTTGACCGGCGGCCGCGAGGTCAACCTCGACAAAGACGAACAGCACCTTCCATTCGAGGCGGGAGCAGACGGCATTCTCACCGGCGACTACCTCACAACCGAGGGACAGTCGCCCGGTGACGACATCGAGATTGTCGAGCGAGCGGGACTCCGGCCCAACATGGAGGCGAACGAGTTCGACCCCGAAGTGGTCAAATCCCGCTCGAAGGGCGTGACCGACGGCGTGGCAGAATCAGCGACCGCTGGCGGTGACACTGAACTCGACGACTGAAGAGCAGACGAACACGCAACCACTGACGACACGACGATGAACGACGTTACATTCGCAGTACTCGGAACGGGAGGTATCGGCCGACGGACGCTCGAAGTCTCGAAGCACAAAGACGGACTCACACCGGTCGCGGCGTGCGACCGCCACGGTGTCGCGGTCGACCACGATGGACTGGACGTAGACGAACTCCTGTCGGCGACGGAAGGAAACATCGCCTCCGACGGCGGCGCGACGGCGGTCAAAGAGACCGGCGAGATGAAGGGTGTCGCCGCCTCGACGCAGGCGGTGCCGACCGACACGCCCATCGACGACATCATCGAAGCGAGCGACGACATCGACGCGGTGCTGATTGCGCTGCCGAACTTCGAACACGACTTCATTCCGCGGGTCGCCGACCGCTTCGTCGAAGCGGGCTACTCGGGCGTCCTCGTGGACGTGCTCAAGCGCTCTCGGGTCATCGGCATGCTCGACGAGCGAACCGAGGCGTTCGAGGAGTCGGGAATCACGTTCGTCTGCGGGGCCGGTGCAACGCCCGGGTTCCTCACGGGTGCGGCGGCGCTCGCGGCGCAGTCGTTCGTCGAAGTCGAGGAGGTCGAAATCTGGTGGGGCGTCGGTCTCAAGTCGGGCTACGAGGACAACCGCGGCACCGTTCGCGAAGACATCGCCCATCTCCCCGAATACGACATCGACGACGCCCGCGAGATGAGCGACGAAGAGATTGCGGCAGTAATCGACGAACACGACGGCGTCATCGAGTTCAACGATATGGAACACGCCGACGACGTGCTGCTGGAGCGCGCCGGTATCTGTGACGCCGAGGACGTCACCGTCGGTGGTATCCTCGACGTGACTTCTGACGAGAAGCCGACGACGACGACCGTTCGCGTGACCGGAACAACCTTCGACGGCGAACGCGGGACCAACACCTTCCAACTGGACGACAACACCAGCATGGAAGCAAACGTCAACGGTCCGGCGCTTGGTTACCTGAAATCGGCCGTCCGACGAAACCGCGCGGAGGAATACGGCGTCTTCGGCCCGGCAGAGTTGCTGCCGCGGTTCTGATAGCCCGACGATGAACGAACAGGCGGACCCGCACGCTGGCGTCGAAGGCAGCGGTCCCGACCACGGATTCGACCCCGCCGAGCGACTCGCAGAGCGACGGGACCGCAATCTCGACCGTGACCTTCAACCAGCCGAGCACGTCGCGGCACGAACACGGATGGCATCCGACCCTCGCGGTGAAAAACCGGACTACGGCGACGAACAACTCGTCTTCGCGGCGAACAATTACCTCGGGTTAGCGCAGGACGACCGGGTCGTTCGCGCCGCACAGGAGGCTGCCGCGTCGGTCGGAACCGGTGCCGGTGCAAGCCGACTCGTCACCGGCGACACTGGGCTCCACCGAGCGCTAGAGCGAGATATCGCCGACGCGAAAGGGACTGAACGCGCCCTGTTATTTTCGTCTGGGTACGCTGCGAACGTCGGAACCATCACTGCGCTCGACCCCGACGTGATATTCTCCGACGAACTCAATCACGCGAGTATCATCGACGGGTGTCGGCTCTCCGGGGCCGAGACAGTCGTCTACGACCACTGTGACCCGGGGTCGCTCGCAGACGCGATGGCCGCTCGCGGCACCGGCGGCGACTCCGACGAACAGAGCGACGCCGACGAATCGTGGCTGGTCGTGACCGATTCGGTGTTCAGTATGGACGGCGACGTAGCTCCGCTCGCCGAGATATGCGACGTTGCCGAACGATACGGTGCGTGGGTCATGGTCGACGAAGCCCACGCGACCGGTCTCTACGATGGCGGCGGAATCGTCCAGCGCGACGGGCTCGGCGACCGCATTCACGTGCAGATGGGAACCCTCTCGAAGGCGTTAGCCAGCCAAGGCGGCTACGTCGCCGGAAGCGAACACCTCGTCGAGCATCTGGTGAACGCCGCGCGGTCGTTCGTCTTCTCGACCGGTCTTGCGCCGCCCGCGGTCGGTGCTGCCCGCGAAGCCCTCCGGATTGCCCGCGAGGGAGAACAGTGCGAGCACCTGTGGGACAACGTCGAGTACCTCCGCGACGGCCTCACGTCGCTCGGATACGAGGTATTGGGCGAGACGCAGATTCTTCCGGTGCTGGTCGGCAGCCGCGACGACGCAGTTGCCCTCGCGGACCGACTTCGGGACTTCGGTATCGTCGCCCCCGCGATACGTCCACCCACCGTTCCCGAGGGGACGAGTCGAATCCGAGTTGCACCGATGGCGACGCACACGACAGCAGCCCTCGACCGCTGTCTCGCCGCCTTCGAAACCGCAGGACGGGAGCGTGGGTTGCTATGACCCGGCCAGAGACGCTCGAAGACGCGTTCGCCGTCGTCGGAACCGACACGAACGTCGGCAAGACGTTCGTCACCGCGGGGCTCGTCGGGTGGTTGCGCGAACTGGGCTCCGACGCACGTGGAGTCAAACCCGTCCAATCGGGGTATCCACCGGACGACGACGCGGCGTTCATCGCCGACGTGTGCGGGACTGCCGACGCAGCGACGTGTCCGCGACGACTCGAACCCGCGCTGGCCCCTGCTGTCGCCGCCGAGGTTGCAGACAAGTCGCTCGTGTACGAGGAAATCCGAGACGAGGCACGTGCGCTGCTTGCCGAATCGAATCCGGGCGTGCTGGAAGGCGTCGGCGGGCTCCGAGTCCCGCTCGCCGACGGCCGCGAGGTGATAGATTTGGTTGCCGACCTCGATATCCCGGCAGTGCTCGTCGCCCGGTCGGGACTAGGAACGCTGAACCACACCGCGCTCTCGGTATCCGCGCTCCGAAATCGGGGCGTTGCGGTGTCAGCAATCGTGTTGAACCAGTACAAGGGCGCGTCCCTCGCCGAGCGAACGAATCCCGAGGTACTCGAAGAGATGACCGACTGTCCGGTCTACACGCTGCCGCCGCTCGAAGAGTCGGAGCCTGAAGCTGTCGTCGCGGGCGTCCGAGAACACCTTCCAATAGACGTGTTCCCCGAGCGCGTCGTCTCAGACGGTGCGTTCCCCGCTGACGAGTGAGACGCACTCCGAGGAGAGACACGGCCTCACTGCACGATTACGCCGAAAGGTTCTCCGACGGTACCCATCCCTCTTCGCCGGACGACGTTTCACACCACTCCCACCCCGCGAGAGACTCGTGAGAGACAACCGTCTCACCCGCTTCAACGCTCACTTCGACGGCCGAGTAGTCGGCTTCGACGACCCACTCGCCATCCTGCTGTGAGAGATACGCTTCCGGAATCCACCCTTCGCGTCCGTCGGGGGCGATACACCATCTCCATCCGTCCCACTTCGTCTCCCGGTCGGAAACTGAAACGACTTCGCCCGCTTCGACGACGATAGGGTCGGAGTAGGTGGCCTCCCAGTCGGAGACGACCCGTCGGCGGTTGTCAGTGTATTCGTCCATTGGTTTTCGAACTCCGTTGCTCGCCAAGAGAGTAGCGGTTGTGGCCCCCCAGCGGTGGCGCTTACTCGACTAACGCGACCACGCAGACACCACCGGCGGCGGTCGCAACGCCGGTTGCGATGAACGGAACCGCAAATCCGACCGTCGAGAGGACGCCGGTGACCACGGGCCCGACGGCGAAGCCGATGCTGAACGCCGTCGTCACGAGACCCATCTGGAACCCGGTTCGTCCGGCGTCGGCCAGGTCGGCCGCGAGGGCGTACACCGGAGCGACGACACCGGCGAGAGCGACGCCGAGCAGCGCGCGCAACGCCACGAAGCCCCAGAGCGTCTGGGCGAAGCCCATCAGGGCGACGAGGGGGGCGCTGAGTAACAATCCACCGGCGATGAACACCTTCCGCCCGAAGCGGTCTGTCGCGCGGCCGACCGGAATCTGGACGACGAGACGGGTAATCGTCGTAATCGCGAACAGCAACCCGAACCCGGCTTTCGAGCCGCCGATTCGCTCCAAAATCGGCATCTCCATCGAGATGACCGCCGAGACACCAATCATGACGGTGATGACCGCGACAACGAGTCCGGTGAAAGACCGCGCCTGCGACCACGACGAGAAGACGACACCCGATTCGACCGTCTCCGGGTCGTCGTCACTCTCTTCGACCGCCGTCTGAACCTCCGGGACGCCGACTCGAATCACTGCGACCATCGTCACGATGAGCACCGCACCGAGGGTAAACGTCGCCTGAAGGCCGTACGCGTCGGCAATCGCTCCGCCGACGATGGGCGCGACCCCCCACCCGAGGGTCCGAAGCGACGAGAAGAACCCCATCGCACTCCCCCGGGACTCTTCGACGGTGAGTCGTTCGAGGAGGGCCATGAGCGCAGGTGTCGAGACAGCGAGCGCGACACCGTGAAGCGCCCGAACGGACAGCAACACGGCGAGCGACCCCGTGACGCCGTAGGCGTAGATGACGCCCGCGGTGACGAGCAATCCAGCCTCGACGAACGGCTTTCTTGCTCCGATTCGGTCCGAGAGGTGGCCCATCGGTAGCTGAACGGCCGAGCGGACGACCCCGAAGACGGCGAAGAACACCCCAACCTGCACTTCTTGGGTGACGCGAATGCCAGCAACTGCCGTCGGGACCATCGGCGACTCCACGCCAGCGACGAGCGGGGCCAAAAGCGGGATGATAAGCCCCGCTCCGAACGACGCACCCGCCTGCGAAAGCGAGAGGATGGCGAGACTCCGAGAGAGACCCCACCGCTCGGTTGCGGCGCTGACGAACCTCGAACGCCACGACGACGCGCGGGACGCAAGCGACATCAGTCGTCTGACTCGGGTGCGACTTCGACGAGTGCGTTTCTGACCGTTCCGTGTTCACAGATACTCGGGCGCGACGGAGCGTCACCGTATCCGTACTCCAGGATTCGGTTCCGGTTCAGACACAGTCGCGTGAACTCCGGTTGGAACAGGTCGAACAGTTCGAACCGACGCTCCAGTTGCGGGAAGCGCTCCTGATAGGCGAGAATCGTCGCCCGCACCTGTCGCCAGAAGGTCTGTTCGTCGTAGTCGTGGTGGCGCTCCAGCAGGTCCGCAAGGTATCGGAACACGCCGAGGAACAGACTGGCGACGATACACTGACAGAATCGAGCGGGGGGTTTCTCACCGAGCACCGAGCGAATCTCCGCCGGGAGACGTTCTAACTCCGGTAGTTCCGTTTCGCTGATGCTCAGGTCGATGAAGTCCTTCAGTCCGACCCGCGTCGGCACCCCGTCTTCGAGGATGACTATCGTGTCCTCGCCGTGGGGCGAGAACCCAACGCCGTAGGCGTAGAAGTAGTGCAAAAGCGGGTACAGAAGCGCCTCGAAGAGGTGGTCCAACCACGCCGACAGTTCCATGCCGGACTCCTCGACGAGTCGCGACACGTAGGGTGTTCCGCTCCCATCGACGTGCAGGAGAGCGGCCAGCGGAATCGCTTCTTCGGAGTCGTCGATGAGCGAGGGGACACTCTCACGCCAGAGAGAGCCGAACAACTCCGAGAACTGATACGGTGCGCCGTCCAGACCGGCGTAGGTGTCGTGTTCGTAGTGCAGCGTTGCAACTTCGCCGGGCAGGACGAGTCGACACTCGTCTTTGAGGAACGAATCGGACTCGTAGATGTCCCAGAGGAACTCCGTAATCGCCGGTGCCTGTGCGAGTTTCGTCCCCGGGATGCCGCGATAGACGAGCGTGTTGAGGATTCGAAGCGAGAGCTTGAGGTGGTGATTTTCGGGTGAATCGACATTGACCAGCGTTCGAATCGACTGCTGAGGGAGGTATCGGTCCGGACTCTCGCCCAGCGGGACGATGTCGTCAGCCGCGATATCGGCGGCATAGAATTGGACGATGGAGTTGTCCCACTGCCATCGATGCACCGGGGCGAAGGTGTAAGAAGCGGGGTCGAGGCCACGGTCACGCAGACGGTCTGCGAAGGTCTCGTACGTCTCTGTCCCCAGTTCGCTCGCGACGAACTCGTCGTACTGGAGGTCGCTGAGAGTTGCGGTGTCGGCCTTCGACGTTCGAACCGCAGTCCACAGCACGTTCGACGGTGTCCGTTGCTCGGGCGCGTACTGCTGGTAGTCCTCGTAGCCGAATCCGATTCGACCTTTGTTGTAGGTTATCCACGGGTGTCCCGCGAGTTCGCCGTCGAGTTCCGCGTAGTTCAGCGCTGTCGGGTCGAAATCCGACGCTCGCGACTCCATACGCGCCTGAAGGTGCGCGTCCGCGAGGAGCGTGTTCGTGTACTCGCGAATCAGGTGGCTCACGGTTCCGTCGTCGATTTCCGCTGCCGACTGGAAATCGAGGAGGAACTGTACCACGTCGGTCACCGACTCCCACGCAGCGTCTTCACCTCGCCGCTCGACGCTTCCCGGAACCACCGAGTAACTGTCGAAGAGTCGTTCGTGCGCCGCAAATCGGTAGGTGGCCTCTGGGAATTCGAGTCGGTACTGGGTCGGGTCGGTGTCCGAAGCGGCGGATTGGTCGTCGTCCGAAACGACGGCTGGGTCGTCATCTGAAAGGACAGTTGGGTCGATGAGGTCCTCGTACATGAACGACGAGAGCATCGTAGACAGCAGTCGCTCGTTCACCGTGGCCCAGATATCCTGCGTCAAGACCGCGTCAGCGAGGTGCTTCGGGCCGTTCGAACTCATCGAACCACCTCCGCACGCTCAGTCACGAGGGGATTATCGATATCGACGTATACGGACTGGTTTTCGAATTCGTCGGCCATCTCGTCGAGGTCGTGGAACCGCGTCAAGAGGTTAGCCTTCGAGGGAACGGTCGACTCCGAGAGCGCCCGTGTCAAAAGCGACGACCACGGTTTGTCCCACTCGGAGACCGTCTCCAACTCGCTTCGAAGCGTGCCCAAGAGCTTGCGCTCGGAGACGAGTCCGGCCGTCCCGAAGGCGTTGATGACGCCGAAGACGTTGTTCACGAGCAGTTGGTAACAGAATCGCTCGTCCGCGACGTGGTCCGGGTAGACAGTTCCTGTTCGTGCATCCAGATTCGGGAGGAAGCGCTCGACGTGTTCGGCCATCGAGTCGGCGAAGTAGTAGCCCTGGTTGTCGCGGTGGTAGACTTCGTCGGGATAGCCGTCGTCGAGTCGGATCACAGTGTTCTGCTGGTGGGCTTCGACTGCAATCCCGTGACAGAGGTACAACCACAGCGGCGGTCGAGCAACCAATTCGAGATACCGAGTGAACCAGTCGACGCTGACTTCGTCGACCGGCCGGTCTTCGCGGGCCGCGAGCGACCGGATAATCCCTTCTAGCTGGCTTTCGCCCCCGAACCGGTTGTCCTGACAGAGCGACACCACGGGGAGGACGCTCTCGTCGCGGCCGCGTGGGAATGGGTTCTCTCGGAGAATCACCTCGAAGCCCGACGCGTGGCCGTCGTCGGTCCCGACTGTGAGGTATGCCGGGTCGTGAATGACGGAGAAGTCGGGGAATCGCTCTGCGACGATAGCTCCGAGTTCGCTCTCGAACAGTTCGGCGACGGCGATACCGCGGTTGAGTTCCGGGCGCTTGTTCGTCCGCACCGAGTTCGTGATTTTGACGTTGAGCGACCCTTTTACCATGAACGACGCATCGGGATGGTATAGTGTCCTGACGGACGTCGTCGGCGCGAACGCGCGGCCGCGCTCGCCGAGGTCTTCGAGACGACCGTTCGCGAGCAGTTGCTTTACATCCGGTTGGTCGAGCAGGTATTCTGCCTGCCACGGGTGAATCGGAATGAGGATATCGTCGCTATCGACGTACTCGGAGACGAATTCGTCCGAAACTGTCGGGTCCGACCTGAGTTCGGATTTCACCCACTCGGCGGCGGATTCCTGACGCACCGACTCCTGTACCGCGAGGTCGCGGTCGACACGGAAGTACCTGAGCGAACAAGCGGCGCTGAGTTCAGGCGCGTACTGCGGTTCTTCGCTTGGTTGCATCCCACCGCGACTCTTCGGCGTCGGGTGGAGTTGGTGACCGAAGACGAGCGCTTGCTCGGCCTGTTCGAACGTCGGTGTGGGTGTGTACAGCGACGCTTCCTTCCCGTCCCAAAACTCGACGTAGCGCTCGATTCGCCGACAGCTATCGAGCACCCGGTCCATCAGTTCAGCCTGCTCGCCCGACCGGTCGCGCTGATTCGAGAGTTCGTCCGAGAGCAACGTGACGAGCGTCACATAGGAGATTGTCCGGCACTCGCCGCCAGTCGGTCGGTAATACAATGGGAGCGAGAACTGATGTCGCCCCGTTGCCGACCGATACGCGAGGGGGGCGTAGATGTGGCCGCCGTGAGCAGACAGCGGACATTCGATGACGTACTCCGTGTCGAACTCGTCGCCTGCGACCTGTTCGCTGTCGCGAACGAGGTAGGCGCTCGTCTCCCTCAGGTAGCAGTTCAGGAAGGCGTGAATCGTGGCCGCCTCGGCGATAGCCCGCGCGTTCATGTCTGTGCCTCCACTGCCGACGATTCGAGTTCTCGACCGACCTGCTCGATATCGTCGAGGAGCGATTCGATGTCGGCCAGCGTCGTCCGAGGATTGAGCAAAGTGAACTTCAGACTCGCCACGCCGTCGACTTCTGTCCGGGCGACGACTGCCCGTCCGTCGTTCAGCAGTGTGTCTCGAATCTGCTCGTTGATGGCCCCTGTGTACTGGTCGGAATCAGCGTCCGACGGGGTGTGTTCGGGGATGTACCGGAAGACGACGGCGTTCAGCGTCGGCGAGTGCGGACAGGTAAATCGGTCCCGTTCCCGCAGGGACGCCGCTGTCTCGGAGGCTAGTTCGAGCGTCGAGTCGATTACCTCCGCGAGTCGCTGTCGACCCAGCGCGCGGAACGTCATATACGGTTTGAGCGCGTCGAACCGTCGGGTCGTCTGGACGGACTTCGAGACGAGATTCGGAACCCCGGCCTCGTCGTCCGATTCCGGGTTGAGATACGCCGCGTGGCGCTGGATGTACTGGTAATTTGCCCCGTCCTGAAGGAGGAACGCGCCACAGCTAATCGGCTGATAGAACAACTTGTGGAAGTCGACAGCGATAGAATCCGCACACTCGATAGCAGCGAGTTTCTCACGGTGGGTGTCGCTAAAGGCGAGCGCACCCCCGTAGGCGGCATCGACGTGGAACCACAGGTCGTGTTCGTGTGCCCGGGCGGCAAGTTCTGGAAGTGGGTCGATGCTTCCGAAATCGGTCGTCCCGGCCGTCGCAACCAGCGCGAAGGGGACGAGCCCCTCGGCGTCGAGTGTTTCGAGTGTCTCGTCGAGGGCGTCGGTGCACATGCGGTGTTCGTCGTCGGTTTCGACCGTGACGACGGCATTCTCGCCGAGACCCAACTGGGCCGCCGACTGCTTCGCCGTGAAGTGTGCATCCGCAGAGCAGAGAATCCGGAGTCGGTCGGCCTCGGGCGGCAGGCCGTCGTCTGTCACCCAGTGGTCGAACCGCTCGTCTGCGACCTTGTTCCGGGCCAAGAGCAGTCCCATGAAGTTCGACTGCGTGCCGCCGCTCGTGAACACGCCGTCGGCGTCAGCGCCGTAGCCGAATGTTTCGGCCAGCGTGTCGACCATCTGCTGTTCGAGGATGGTCGCTGCGCCGCTTTGGTCCCACGAGTCGAGCGATTGGTTCGCCGCCGTCAAGAGCACCTCGGCAGCGAGTCCGGGAATCATCGGCGGGCAGTGGAGGTGCGCCCCGCAGGCCGAGTGCGCAACCCGAATCGTCTCCGCGAGAATCTCCTCGGAGACATGGTCCAGTGTCTCGTCGAGGCCCGCACCCGATTCGGGAAGACAGTCGAACGACGACAACTGCGCTTCGATGGCCTCTGGACTCGCACCTGCGTAGGGCGACTCCGATTCGCCGAGCGTGTTGGCGACGACATCTACTGCTTGCTCGATTGCGTCGCGATACGCCGCCGTCCCTTCCTCGCTGCCGAGAAAGAGCGAATCGAACGAATCAGCATCGGATGCAGCGTGTGGTTCGGGGTCGGAGTCGAGTGACTCTTGGCTCATGCTGTCCCCTCCACCAGTCGCCGGGTCTCCACGGCGGCGTGAACCGCTTCGCTGAAGCGGTGAGCAATCTCGTCAATGTCGGATTTGTCGACGATGAGCGGCGGGAGGAACCGAGCCGTACAGCTGTGTCGGCCGCCGAGTTCGATGATGAGTCCGCGGTCGAAACACTCCTGTCGAACCCGCTTTGCGAGTTCGGGGTTCGCCGGGGAGTGTCCGAGTGCGTCGGGTTCACCGGACGGGTCAACGAACTCGACACCGAGCATGAGTCCGCGTCCGCGGATGTCGCCGACGGCCTCGAAGTCGCGTCCCAGTTCGTCGAGGTGGTCGCGCAGTCGCGCTCCCATCTTCGCGGCGTGTGTGTGCAGGCTGTTTTCGACGACGTACTCGATTGTCGCTCGGCCAGCGGCCATCGCAACCTGATTCCCACGGAACGTCCCGGCGTGGGCACCGGGTTCCCAGGCATCTAGGTCCTCGCGGTAGAGGACGACCGAAAGCGGGAGTCCGCCACCGACAGCCTTCGAGAGTGTCACCACGTCGGGGACGATATCTGCGTGCTCGAAGGCGAACAGTTCGCCTGTTCGGCCGAGACCCGTCTGGATTTCGTCGACGATGAGCGGGATGTCGCGCTCGCGAGTGATGCGTCGAATCTCTCGGGCCCACTCGTCAGGTGCGGGAATCGCACCGCCTTCGCCCTGGACGAGTTCGAGAATCATCCCGGCAGGCTCGACGATACCAGACGACGGGTCGTCTAACAGTCGTTCGACGTACTCGCTGGCGACGCGGTGGGTGTCGTCGCCGCCGAGTCCGAACGGGCACCGATAGGCGTACGGATACGGAAGATGGTGAACGTCAGCCATGAGACCCGGAACCGACTCCTTTGGCCCGGTGTCGCCCATCAGACTGAGCGCCCCATTTGTCATCCCGTGGTACCCGCCCTGGAACGCGAGCATGCTCCGGTTTCCTGTTGCGGTCTTCGTGAGCTTCATCGCCGCCTCGACGGCGTCTGTTCCCGCCGGGCTACAGAACTGAATCTTCGCGTGGTCGGCGAACTCCGACGGGAGACTCTCGAAGAGTTCGTCGACGAACGCCTCCTTGATGGGCGATGTGATGTCGAGTGTGTGCAGCGGACGCGACTCAGAGAGCATCTGCTCTATCGCGTCGGTGACGACGGGGTGGTTGTGGCCGAGTGCGAGTGTGCCTGCGCCTGCGAGGCAGTCGAGGTACTCGTTTCCGTCCATATCTGTGACTGTGACACCGCGAGCCTCGTCGATAGCGAGTGGCAGGTGTCGCGGATAGGTTCGCGCGTTCGACTCGCGGAGCGCTTGCTGGCTGAGCAAACTATCGTCAGTCGCGTTCGCGTACTTCATCGATTCTCACCGACGGTGTTGTCGTAATTCGTCTGGATGTTCCGGGCGGCTGAATGTTGCTGCATATATTTTAGGCTAGCCTAAACCAATGTAATGCGTTTCGGTTTTAGGTCGGCCTAAACATTTTTGTACGTATTTCTCTAACGTCACCAAAACGGATGAAAGGACACGCTCAAGTCACAGACGACCTCGCCGAATCGACCGCCCAGACCATCGAAAACACCTGTTCAGAACACGATGTGGAGCTAATTCGACTCCTCTACGTGGGTAACGACGGTGTCACCCGCGGCCACACAGTTCCAGCACGCGATATCGAGACACTCCTCCAGCGAGGCGTGACACTTCCCAAATCGGTACAGTCACTCACCGCTCGGGACAGAAGACTGTTGGATGGGATGTTCGACTCGGTTGGAGAGGTCCGCCTCGTCCCCGACCCGTTCACGTTTCAGGTCCTGCCGTACGAATCCCAGTGCGCGGCGATGCTGTGCGACATCGAAACGGTGACAGGCGACCGCTGGGAAGCAGATCCGCGCAGCGCGTTACGCGAGTTCCTGAACGAACTCAGAGCGGATGGATTCGAACCGAAAACAGCCTTCGAGAGCGAGTTCCATCTGTTCGAAGAAACCGAATCAGGACTCGTCCCACACGACAACGCGGGTGTTTACTCGACTGCCAACATGCGTGCGGCCCACGATGTCATCCGCGAGATGGTCGACGCGCTCAAAACACAGGGGATGCGGTTCAACCGATACTATCCCGAACACGCGCCGGGGAAACACGAAATCGTCACCGGACATGAGTCCGGACTCACTGCGCCGGATTCGTACGTCCACTACAAAGAGACGATTCAGGGCGTTGCCGATGGCCACGACCTGTCGGCGACGTTCCACCCGAAACCGACAGACCACTCGACCAACGGCTGTCACATCCACCTGTCGCTGTGGAAAGACGAAGAAAACGCCTTCTTCGACCCTGACGTCGAGTCGGAGTACGGCCTCAGCGACACCGCTCGGCACTTCATCGGCGGGGTGCTCGAACACGCCCCCGCTCTCGTGGGGCTTACGTCGCCGACAGTCAACTCGTACGCACGAATCCGCCCGCAGGTCGAGGCGTCTGCGTACGTCTGTTGGGGCTTCGACAACCGAGAATCAATCGTCCGCATTCCGTCTCCCGACACAGACAGCGGTGCTGCGACGCGACTGGAGTTCCGCCCGGCCGACAACTCCGCAAACCCGTACCTCTCGTTGCTCGGCCTGCTAGCCGCCGGAATGGACGGCGTCCGAAACGAACGCGACCCCGGCGACCCAGTCGCGTGCGACCCCGGAAACCTCTCTGCAGACGAGCGAGACGCGCGCGGAATCGAGCGATTGCCGACCACACTTCGACAGGCACTCGACGCGCTCGAATCTGACTCGGTTCTTGCCGACGCACTTGGGGAGAAACTGCACGAGTCGTACCTAGAAGTAAAGCGAAATCAGTGGCGGGCCTTCACGGAATCGGCCGGTGAGTGGAAGCGAGACGAATACTTGCGAGTGTACTGAACGGAATCAGACACGAAATTCACGGCGCGGTGCAGACGGTGGTGGAAACACCACACAGAGAGATATCTCACTCCACCGACCGAGTGGAGAGCAGTTCAGAGAGTTTCGAGAAAGACACCATTCCAGACACACTTCGGAGCAGTCGACGTAGTGTTCACCACCACAGGTGTCGGTGGTCACCTCGTAACAGCTTCCGTTTCCATAACGTGTGGATTGTATAACATATGAACGACCACCCATTACAGGTGTACGTGTGTAAATGGTAATTACCAATTGTTGTCAACTCCGTCTAAATTGTCTAGAGTTTATTGAATATCTCGACACGCCCCCTCGGTCAGGGGTCCGCGGCGTAAGTCAGGTGACCCGGAAAGAGAGTCGTCGAAACAAGTAGTGAGCGTCACGCCGACATTCCAGTCAATCTGCTAAAACTTCATGTCGAGAGCGAGCGAATGTGTGAGCATGATGTACGACAAAATCCTCATCCCAGTCGATGGAAGCATCGGCTCCGAGCGTGGTATCGAGTATGGGCTTGATATCGCACAGCAGCACGGCTCGACGGTCCACGCGCTCTACGTCGTCGACCAGCGGATCTACGGCGACACGCCGGCGCTCTCGAGCGACGAGTTGTTCTACGAACAGCTCGAAGAGTCGGGCGAATCGATACTTCAGACGGTGGAAGAGCGCGCGAACGACATGGGTCTCGATGCCGTGTCCGTCTGCAAGCGGGGCATGCCAGACGAGGTTATTCTCTCGTACGCCAACGAACAGGGGATCGAACTCATCGTGATGGGTCAGCACGGCAGGTCGCCGCTCCACCATCCCCACGCCGGGAGTTGTACAGACCGGGTGACCCAGCGTTCGCGGGTTCCGGTCCGCTCCGTCTGAATGCGCTTGAGTGCAGGCCGTCAGTCAGTTCTCTCGGCTGCCTCGCGAACCCACGTCGTCACTCGCGACACTGGCACGTCGATGGCGTCGGCAATCTCTGACGGGTCGGCCGCGGCTAACGCGGCCACCGATGCCACACCCTCGGCCGCGAGTCGGTCCGCGTACGCGGGGCCGATTCCATCGATGGATTCGAGTTTGTCACCGGACCGTTCGCTCGGTGCAGTAGTCTCTGAGTCGGTCTCTTCGTCGGGGGACGTATCGTCTTCAACCAGTGAGTCAGTGTCGTCACCGATAGACGAGGCGTCTTCAGTCTCTTCGTCGACGGACGCAGTGACTTCGGTCTCTTCGTCGACAGGTGAGGCGTCTTCGGTCTCCTCACCGACGGAAGAGGTGTCTTCAGCCTGCGAGTCGGCGTCGTCACCTGTCGAACGTTCGGCAAACCAGTCACCCACAGCGGGCCAGAGGTCCCTGTGCGAACGTGACGAGACGGAAAGCCCGATATGACCGGTCGCTCCCTCGATGACTTCCGTGTCATCGCTCGGCACGAGGTCGTTGAACGGTTTACTCGCCTCCGGCGGGATGAGGTGGTCGTACTCGCCCACGATTTGGAGGATGGGCATCTCGAGTCGCGAGAGGTCGATGTGTTTGCCGTCTAATTCGAGTTCGTTTCGGGCGAGTTTGTTTTCCTGGTAGATGTCTTCGAGGAACTGCGTGTACGTCGCGCCCGCGACGTCGATGCCGTCTGCCAGCCAGTGTTCCATCCGGGAGAAGTTCTCCACGAAGGCCTCGTTTTCGACGTTCTCGAACAGTCTGACGTACTTGGTGACGAAGTTCTCGACGGGGTCCATCAACGCGAACCCGACGTCGAGGAACTCCGAGGGAACGTTGCCAAAGGCGTCGGCGACGACTTCGGGCGAGTAGTATTCCTCGTCACCCCAGCGTTCGAGAACCCCGCCGGTGTCGTCGAAGACGAGTCCAGCGGCCATCAACCCGAGGTTTAGAACCTTCTCTGGGAAGAGCGACGCGTACATGACGCTCATCGTCCCGCCCATGCAGTAGCCGAGGACGTTTATCGACTCTTGTCCCGACCGCTCGCGAACCACGTCGACGCAGTTGTCGACGTATCGGGAAACGTAGTCGTCGAGCGTGAGGTGACTGTCGAGTCGCGACGGCTCACCCCAGTCGATGAGGTAGACATCGAACCCCTGTTCGAGAAGGGTCCGAACGACGCTTCGGTCCGGTTGCAGGTCCAGAATGTACGGTCGGTTGATGAGCGCGTACACGACCAGAATCGGTACGTCGTACTGGGACTCCGTCTGCGATTCGTAGTGGAGGAGTCTGAGTTTGTTCTCCTCGTAGACGACCTCACTCGGGGTTTCACCGACCGAGACTTGCGCAGCGGTTTCGGCGCTATCAGAAACGCTCGCGGTTCGGTCGATGAGCTTCGCGGCCTGTTCCCACTGGCGGCGCTGTAAGTCCAACGCGAGGGTTACTGGCGTCATCCCTCTACGTTCATCGCATCGAGGATGCGGTCGAGTTTCGTTTCGACTGCGTGCTGGCGGCGTTCGAGTTCGACGAGACGCTTTGCGACTTCGTCGATATCGCCTTCGGTCGCAAAGCCGAGGGTGCGCAACGTGGACTGCGCGGCGTCGTCGACCTCCTGTTGGATTTCGAGCGCATCTTCGACCGTCTGGCCGGTTGCTGCGGCGAACGCCGAGGTATCCATCACCTCTTTGAACGCTTCGTTCGCCGAGTTCAGCCAGATATCGCGGAACTCGTCGGGTGAGACTTCCTCACCCTCAAATGCGTCGCTCGCCCGCTCGAACTGCCGTTCGGCGGCGTTCATCCACACTTCGTAGGCGCGAGCGTAGCCGTCGAGTCCCTCACTCATCGTCTCCGAAGTCACCTCGGGTGTCTCATCGAGCGCGTCGAGCCACGACTCGACGAACTGCGATTGCGCCTCGACGTTTCGTTCGAGGGCCGCGAGCATCGCCTCGTTCATCTCTTCTGCGTACGTTGTCCACTCGTCGCCGTGTTGTTTTTCCATTGTCAGGTAATCCTCTCGGACGGGATAAAATATCTTCTGTGCTACCTATTCCGAACCGTCTGCGGACTCGCGTGTCGAACTCTCGTCCATCGCTTGGAGACCTTCGAGGTAGACTTCAGTTGCGTGGTCGAAGTACTCGATCGAGTGGTCCATGAACTCGTTCATGGCATCCGCGTTCTCCTCGAAGCTTTCTTCCATGGTCTCCCACGTCTGGACAGTCATCTCGTCGACGGTGTCGAACTGGTCGTCCATCATCTCCTTCGCATCCTCGTACATCGTGGCGTCGCCGGGCATCGACGACTCCAGCATGTCGAAGTACGACGTAAACGCAGTTCGAGCAAGGTCGGTTCCCTTGCGGTTAACCGACTGCTGGGTCTTCATCCCGTCAACCATCACGTCCGTGAGTTGCTTTTGGAACTCCACGCTCTGGTGCATGGTCTCTTGACTCTGCTCCATCGAACGGCGCTGGAACTCGAAGAACTGTGCGAACGGATTTGCGTACTCACTCATTGGAATCACCACGTGGTTGCTTGATTGGGACGACGAACGCCTGGACGAGGTCACCCTCCTCGATGTCGAGTGCATCGCGCTCTGCGTCGGGAATACTGATTCGGCCGCCGCTTTGGACGCGCGTCTTGAACACCGCAGTCTGGAGGCTCATCGAACCGAGGTCAGGGAACTCACCCATCGAAGGACCATCCGGAACGCCGGAACCCGCCGTCAGTAGTTCCTCGAACAGACGGAGTTGCTGTTGGGTGAACTCTTCGCTAGCCTTCTGCATCTGTGATGCGAATAGCGCTGGTGGCCACCTCACATCGTTTGAGTCGTTCGTCATCGCCTACTCAGCTATTGTATCTGAAACAACAAATAGGTTCCCTTCGATACCATTTAGTGGCAGTAGATGGTAGCAGTTGGTAGGACGCGGTCCTAGACACCCCCAAACCGATATTTGTTGGTTCCTTGTGAACACATCGAATTCAATAAGTCGGGCGAGGACAGACCGCACTAACGACCACCAAGATGGCCCGTGAGAAGACCGCCGACAGAACGACGCCACCCCCGTTGACCGGCATGCAAGAACTGACAGCGACTTGGCTCCGCGCCTCCCAGCACTTCGCCAACAGCGTTCTCGAAGCAAACCGCGCGACGCTGGCCGCCTTTGGCTTCAGTGACGACACCGACGACGAGCGAAACGAGGAACAGCACGAAGCGACCACCGGAAGTGTCGCGTACGACGACTCCGACTGGGAAGTGACGAGAACTGTCGATTCGCCAGATGATATCGAAACAGGCGATACGGTCACGTTCTCGAAGACGCTTACCGAAGAAGACATCCAAGCGTTTGCTCACGCGAGCGGAGACACGAACCGCCTGCACCTCGACGATTCGTTCGCAAGGAAGACTCGATTCGGCGGACGAATCGCTCACGGAACTCTCGTTTCGGGGCTCATTAGCGCGGCGTTAGCCCGGTTACCTGGGTCCGTCGTGTACCTCTCGCAGGACACGCGGTTCCTGAGTCCCGTGGAGATTGGCTCTCGACTGACCGCCAAAGTCGAAGTCGCCGAAGTACTGGCTGCAGACCGCTACCGTCTCTCGACGGCGGTGACGAAGGGTGACGGTGAGGACGTTATCGACGGTGAGGCGGTTGTCCTGGTCGACCCAGTCCCCGATACTGACGAGTGAGTCGGCCCCGACGTGTCGGTTTCAAGCGTGAAATCTGCGAGCTAGGCGAAGGAAACCACCGGAATATGGGTAGGCAAAGTATTTTTTGTTAGTTTGTTGTACGTTTACTCCCAGTTACGTCGACTGGAACCACCCGACATGACCACGAAAACGGACGAATCGAAGCACGTGAAGTTATTCCTGCGTGCCGACGCCGAAATCGGCGTGGAGCGCACGAAGGAAGCGGCCGTCGAAACGCTCACCGAACTCGCCGAGGACGGATACATCGCCGACTGCGACGTTCGCGTATGGGGGCGCGAACTTCGAGCCGATGGACCGGTCGCAAACACAGAGTACGGCGGAGAGTTGCTCGAACACATCCGCGAATTCAGGGAGTGGGCGACGAAAAACGACGTTTCACTGGGGACCGTATTCGACGAGCGGACAATCGCGTCTTCGATTGCGGACGAGGACTACACCGTGGTTTCTCTCCCAACAATCTGTCTCGCAGTCTACAACGACGACGAGCTAGTGGGGGTGTACCCCTGCCACAGCGACGGCAGTACGTGTTCAGTCGTCGAGTGCCTCGAAACCCTCCGGAACGGCCATGGTGTGAAAACGCCGAGTGTCTGAGTACGGGTGAACCGGGACACACGGAACCCCGCTCGTGAGCGCTATTGTCCGCTATTTAGACCTCTTAAGCCGTGCGAATCGAACACTTGTATCTCGGAGAAACCCCTTTATGGAATGACGATAATCTAACAATTGGAGTAGAAGCAAACCCACGCGAGCAACCACGTCGGGAGTACCCCACGATAGCAGAGATTACGTCGAGTGGGTAGCCGACACTTGCGTGTGAGTAGTGACAACATTACACAAATATGGAAGGTATCAAATCCCAAACGTGTCTGGTGACGGGAGCATCACGTGGAATCGGACGTGGAATCGCAACAGAGTTCGGCGAGGCAGGAGCGGAAGTCGTCGTAAACTACCGCACCTCCGAAGCCGAGGCGTACGATGTCGTCGACGAAATCGAGGCTGCCGGAGGGTCCGCCATCGCGTTACAGGCTGATGTCTGCGAGTTCGACGAGGTGGAAGCGATGCGCGAGCGCATCCACAAGGCCTTCGGACCCATCGACGTGCTCGTGAACAACGCTGGCGTGACCGTCGACCGTAAGTTCGAGAACATGACCTGCGAGAACTGGGACCGCGTCATAGACGTAAATCTCGGTGGTGTGTTCAACGCGACCAAGGTCTTCTACGACGACCTGAAGGAGTCGGACCAGGGCCGCCTCATCAACATTTCGAGCGTGGTCGGCCAGCAAGGAAATTACGGACAGGCCAACTACGCGACCACGAAAAGCGGTCTGTTCGGATTCACGCGTACCATCGCGCTCGAGCTGGCGCGACACGATACGACAGCGAACTGCGTCGCGCCGGGCTTCACGAAGACCGACATGCTCGCCGACGTTGGTGAGGGGGTTCAAGAGAAAATTCGACAGCGTATCCCTCTGAAGCGGTTCGCTGAGGTTGAAGACATCACGGGTATCGTCCGGTTCTTGGCCAGCGACGAGTCGAGCTATATGACCGGGCAGGTACTCGGTGTCAACGGCGGAATGGAGTGGTGACGATGTACAAAGAGGACCAACGACTCGCGTCCATGCCACCGCGCTGGAGCGAATATTCAGAGCCACGCTGGTCCGTCGAACCGATTCCAGATGCTCTCTCGTCGTCGCAGACCAAACTCGTCTACCTCTATCTCTCCGTGCAACGGGCCGGAACGGTGGACGAACTCAGGAAGATGCTCGGAATGAAGACGATTACGCTCTATCCGGTTCTCGAACATCTCGTCGACCTGGGACTCGTCCAGCGTGACGACGAGCGCTACGTCCTACAGCCGAACTGAGTCGCCTGGTTTCGTGTTTCTTTACGCGGTGAAACACCCACTGAGCCGAGCGGCCGAAAAAAGGAAACGAGAAGGCGAGCGTCAGTCGTCGGTCGTCGATGCCGACCCAGGTTGGGCGGCAACACCGTCGGGAGCAGCACCCTCTTTGTAGGTGATTTGCCATCCGGTCACGCCCATGAGCAGTAAGACGAGCGGCGAGAGGAACCCGAAGAAGTAGTACGGGGCGTACTGGAAGGTCCCGACGCCGAGCGTCCCCGCCATGAAGAGCGCCCCGCTGTTCCACGGGATGAGCGCGCTCGTCGTCGTCCCGGCTGACTCGATGGCCCGCGAGAGGTTCTCGCTATCGAGCCCCTGTTCTTCGTAGAGGTTCCGAAGCGTGATTCCCGGAACCACGATGCTGATATACTGCTCTGCGGCGAGGATGTTCATCGAGACAGCGGAGATGGCGGTCACGCCCGTCAGGCTTGCCACGCCTCGGCTCAACCGGCCGAGATGATGTGCGAGGACGGCCAAAATCCCGGCCCGTTCGAGCATCCCACCGAGAGAGAGCGCAGCGATGGCAATCGTAACAACCCACGCGCCGCCAATCATGCCGCCGCTGGCCAGCAGGCCGTCGACGAGTTCCATCCCGGTCGACGGGTTGGTTCCGGACTGCGCAATCGACCAGACGGTTGCGAAGCCGGTCCCCTGCATCGTGACCGACACGATTGCGCCCGCGAACACACCCGCGCCGAGCGTCGGCAGGGCAGGAACGCCGTAGATGGCGAGCCCAAACGTGACGAAAAGCGGGACGAACGTCAGCACCGAAATCGTGTACGACCCCGAGAGTGCGGTCTGTATCTCGGCGATACGGCCGACCGGGATGTTCCCGGATGCACTGAAGCCAAGGAAGGCGTACGCCACGACAGCAATCGCGAACGCGACGAGCGACCCGTCGCGCATCGCATTAACGTGGTCGAACAGGTCGGTGTTCGTGACGGCCGCCGCGAGGTTCGTCGTATCGGAAAGCGGCGACTGTTTGTCGCCCATGTACGCCCCCGAAAGGATTGCACCCGCCGTCATCGGCGCGGGAATCCCGAGTCCGGCACCGATACCGATAAAGGAGACGCCGAGCGTCCCGGCCGCGGTCCACGACGACCCAATGGCGAAGGTGACGATGGCCGCGAGCACCGCCGTAATCGGGAGGAAAATCTTCGGCGTCAGGAGTTCCAACCCGTAGAACATCAGGCTCGGAATCGTCCCCGCGGCGACCCACGTGGCGATGAGCGCGTAGACAACGAACATGATGAGAATGACCTGAATTCCCATGTGAAGGCTGTCGGTGATGCCGTTGTAGAGGTCATCCCACGAGATACCGAGCCAGTAGCGACTAAAGAGCCCGGTGAACGCGATTCCCCAGAACAGCGGGAACTGGGGGTCGAGACCATAGACTGCGATACCAGCCCCGAGGAAGACGAGCATCCCGACCACCGGAACGAGCGCCTCGAGCAACGACGGTCGCTTTTCCGGGTCGATTTCGTCGTAGAGTCGTGGTTCGAAGGCTAGACCCATCGTGACACCCCCGAAGTCCGCCGCGTGTCGACGAGCAACTCGGGCGTGGGGCAGTTCTCGTGGTCCCCAGTTTCGACAGTCCGAGGTCGGTGGAGATGACAATCCATACCACTCAAACAATCATGAATGTCCTATATAAAGTTTGTAATCGGACATTCTCACCAAATTTGTTTGGATATAGTAAACTCATATGGAGGTTTGGAGAACATTTCGGTGAGTTCGGGAAATGGCTGTTTGATATACCAAAACTATTATGCTGTCCCCGAGATGGACTGGTATGGACGACAGTCGGCAACCAGACGAGCCCCGTCGAATCAAATCCGTACAGACCGCCAGCGAGATACTCGCCACGATTCAGCGGCGGTCGAAGCCGACGTTCAGCGAGCTGTGCGACGAACTCGATGCGTCGAAAGGGACCGTCCACACCTACCTCGCGACGCTCGAAGACGAGGGATTCATCACCAAGTCGGACGGGCAGTACCGCCTCGGGTTCCGCTTTGTTACCATGGGTGAGACCGTCCGGAACGAGACGGACCTGTATCGGGCGGGCCAACTCGAAGTGGACAAGCTCGCCGAACAGACCAGCGAATACGTCCACTTGACGGTCACTCACCGCGGCAAGGAGGTGACGGTTTACGAGAGTCGCGGCGACAACGCCATCGCCACGGATTACCATCTCCGAATGCGGGAAGCACCGCAGTATCTCCACTGTACGTCCACCGGCAAGGCGATGCTCGCAAACCTCGACGAAGCACGCGTCCGCGACATTATCGAGAAACAGGGGCTCGCCGAACGGACTGAAAACACCATCACCGACCCGAATCGTCTCTTTCGTGAACTCGAACAGATTCGAGAACAGGGGTACGCCGTCAACGACGAAGAAGAGCTTCGGGGCACGCGTTCGATTGGTGCGCCGATTCGCGGCGTCGACGGCGATGTCTGCGGCGCAGTCAGTGTGACTGCCCCCACGAGTCGACTCTCCGGAGAGCGCTTCCAGACGGAGATTCCCGAACTCGTGATGCAGACGGCGAACATCATCGAGGTGAACCTCGAAACGACCGTCTTCGAACGGCAGCACTGAATTTTGCCTGAGTTCGATATTTCCGAACCGAATTCGGAGAAATCCAGACCCCGGTTGTGAACGATTTTCGATGATATGGGAGCAGTGAGAGTTGTACCCCGGGGTTGCCCCTTGTTCACACAAAACACTACTGTTCGTAATTATCAAAGTTCTATCCCAACCATCAGGACAATCTGTGAACTACCACCACCTATTCGAGCCAATAGGTCGCTTATCAGCTAAATTTATGTATGATTGTAAAGTATGGAGTGAATATGGATCGAGACTCAGTCGAGCCACGTGTCACCTCCCTTCCCGGTCCGAAGGCGACCGAGTGGGTCGAGTATCACCAAGAAACGGCCGCAACCAGCACGTACGTCTACGAATTCGTCTGGGACATCACCAAGGATGCAATCGGGCCGTTCTGTACTGACCCCGACGACAACGTGCTCATGGACTTCACCAGCCACGTCGCGGCCGCGCCGCTCGGATACAACAATCCCGAACTGAAGGCTCGCCTCGACGACCTTGACCTCGTAGACCCGATGAAAATCGCCGGGCAGGATTTCTACGTGAGCACCGGCGGGACGCCGGAAACCACGTCACTTCCCGGTCCCTCCCACCTCATGGACCTCCTGACCGACGCCACAGACCACTACGGACTTGATACGGTCTTCCTGTCGAACTCCGGGGCCGAGGCGGTCGAAAACGCGATTAAAATCTGCTACGACCACTGCGACACGCCGAAGTACGGCATCACCTTCGAAGGCGCATTCCACGGTCGGACCCTCGGTGCACTCTCTCTGAACCGGTCGAAATCGGTCCACCGTCGGAAATTCCCCGAAGTGAGCGGCATCCACGACGTTCCGTACTCGATGGAGGGACTCGAAGGGCTCCGCGAGAAACTCGATTCGAAACACGGTCATCTCCCTGCCGAGCAAGTCGCGTTCCTCATCCTCGAACCGGTTCAGGGCGAAGGCGGCTACCGCGTCCCGAGCGAGGAGTTCATGCGCGAAGTGCAGGCCATCTGTAGCGAACACGACATCCCGGTCATCGCCGACGAAATCCAGTCCGGCGTCGGTCGTACCGGCGAGATGTGGGCCTCGGACCACTACGACCTCGAACCCGACGTCATCACCAGCGCGAAGGCGCTTCGAGTTGGCGCGACGATATCGAACGAGGAACTGTTCCCGGATACCGAAGCGCGACTCTCTTCGACGTGGGGCGCAGGCGACATTCTCGCGTCGATTCAGGGGGCGTTGACGCTCGAAATCATCGAGGAAAACAACCTCATGTCGAACGCCGCCGAGAAGGGAGCCTACCTCAGAAACAACCTCGCACAGGTGGCCGAGCGCGCAGATTGCATCACCGATGTCCGTGGACTCGGGTTGATGACGGCGCTCGAATTCGACACCAAAGAGCACCGCAACGAGGTCTTAGAAGCCGCCCTCTCCGAGGGACTGCTTACGCTCGGGTGCGGAAAGCGCTCGCTTCGACTGCTGCCGCCGCTCGACGTGACCGAACGCGAACTCAACCTCGCAGTCGACCTCCTCGAAACGGCCCTCGACAACGTGGTTGGCGTCGCACAGCAGCACGCCTAACGGCGTCTCCTTTCACCCCTTCAACGTTCCGACCCTCACTTTTCGCGTACCGACCAACTCGGTCGTACGCGTATCGACCATCCCAACTAGATGCGTTCATCAGTGTCGGTGTCGGTTCGGACTTCCCAGAGCCGAGAGAACAAAATCGGCCCCAAAAACAGATAGATGAGCGACGTGAAAAGCCCGGGGAAGTAACCGAACGAGCCAGTTGCGAAAAACGGGTAGAGTGGGTGGAGAATGCCGTTTCCGATGACACCCATGAGCGTGAAAAACCAGACGACGAGCATCGGTCCTCTAACTTGCCAGTAGATGGCGACTGCACCGAGCGCAAACGCGGCGTACGAGACCATGTTGAGAGAGACGAACGTGGACATCTCGAACGGTGTCGCATTGAACACTTCGACCGGCCACCGAGTGTAGAATCCGGTCGTGAACTCCTCGGCGAAATGGAGGAACTGAACACTCAACGCTCCTAAATAGACTGGAAGGACGCGCCCCGGGTCGGGCATCTGCCGAAAGCTCGTCAGGAGATAGCAAACGTACGCTAACATAATCGCCGGGACGAACGTGACGAGTAACGAGAGGCCGGGTGAGAGATACGTGAATACACCTACCAAGAGAAGGGTAACAAGTCCAGGAAGAACCGCTTCCCGAGACCATACACTCGAAGAAGAACGCTCGGTAGCGGTGGTTTCAGCGGTCATCTCAGAGACCCTCCTTTTTGCTCCGCCTCGTATATGCGGTTGCAGTCACGTGCTGTTGTGGCGACCGTTGAGTATACACCGGTTGTCGCGATAGTCTACAGTCCATCATAGTACACGCACGAGTTCGTCTGGATGTGGGTTATCGACGCTGCCCTACCCTCGAAGGTTCATTTATGTTGCGGGAGATATCCGATTGTGCACTCGATTACGCTGGCGTTCACCGTCGAGGGTGGCTTTCACCCGGCGAATCGGCTACTTGCGGCGGACCGCTCTATTTCCCGAGAAGGACTCCACTACATCAACGTCCTCGACGATGGCTCGATTGTACTCCTCTATCAGCTTCGAGGAGATCCGTCTCGCGTGCAGACCCACCTCGATTCTCATTCGGGAGTCATCGACAGCGACGTTCCGGAAACGCCCGCTGGTCTCACGTATATTCACGGCCGACCAATCAGGCCCGTACGTGAACTCTTCGGCCTCGCACACACCCACAGTGTCGTCTTCGAAACGCCGCTTTTGCACACTGCTGACGGCCTCGAGGTCACGATAGGTGGGTCAGAGCAAGCACTCAAGCGCGTCGTCGAAGCGATTCCCCCGGAAATCGAGCTTACGCTCGTCAGAAAAGGGCCATATCATCCCGAGAACCGAGGTCTCGAATCGAAGCTGACAGAACGCCAGCGCGAGGTTCTCTCGGTAGCCGTCGAACACGGCTACTACGAGACACCGAGGCGTACTACGCACCGGGAAATCGCTTCCCACGTGGGTGTTACAACCGCGACAGTAAGCGAGCATCTCCGGAAAGTAGAACGGCACGTACTGTCAGAACTTGTCGGGTAGTCAGTCGATTTCGAACCGAGCGACTGCCCCGTCATCGAGATACGAGACGAACAGTGACTGCTCCGCTGCGTGCACGGAGAGCCGACTGTACGAGTCTGGCTCGTGTGTCCATCGCTCCGTCCCAGTCTCCGCATCGACGACAGTGAACGCCCGGTCGCTCACGAGCACGACAGCGGAGCCAATCACGACGATGTGCTCGACAGAGGGCAGTTCAGTCACTGTGTGCCAGCGACGGGTCCCGTCCAATTCGAAACAGTCGATACGCCCGAGAATACCGCCGTCAGGGTCGTCAACGCGACTGCCCACGAACACCGCATCGGTCGTCGGTTCGATGGCTCGAATGTCCAGCCCCGCCGATTGCGTCCATCGCCGGGAGCCAGTCTTCCGGTCGAGTGCCACCAGTTCTTGGTTCGAATTCGACTCATCAAGCGTGAGATACACGTGCGGGCCGAGTTCCGTCAGGTATCCGGGGTTGCCGATGGGCGTCTCCCACCGCGTTCGTCCGTCGCTCGGTTCGTAGGCGGAGACACGTGATTCTCGGATGGTGATGACGAGATTCGTGTCTGCCCTCACGCCGGGGTATGAACTAGACGGGTCGGTCGCCCACTGAACAGTTCCATCGGTCGTCGATAGTGCGGTAACGCGTGTCTCGACCTCACTCACTGGTTCCGGAACGACGAGTGATTCATCGAGTAACCCATTCAAGCGATAGGTTGCGACGGGTCGCTCGAACCGCGTTTCACCACCCATCGCATCAAACCCGGTCATCGTGTCGTCCGGACTGTCGAACGTGAGCCGAACGAGAAGGGAGCCTCGACGAACGATGCGCGAGCGGTCAAAGCGTCCCTCGTCGCTCCAGCGTAACTCACCCGTGTTGTCGACAGTGTAGAGGTCACCGTCGGTACTGTGGACGTGCGCGGTCTGCCCGTCCGCAGACACGGCCGGTCGTGATTCGATAGGTCCGCCCGTCTCGAAACGCAGCACAGTCGACCCATCCTCGCGGTGTAATCCGTACAGTGCCTTATCTTGCGCTCCGACGAACACCCGGTCACCGCCGACGGTGAGGGGGCCTGCCGCGGCCGCGTTCGGGATGTCACGTCGCCACACCGGGTCGGGACTCAGAAGCGACCGGAGCGAACTACACCCGGCGATGGCAATCGAACCGACGGCAGCAAGGCTCCCGAGAACGTCGCGCCGGGAGACGTATCGCGTCCGGTCCGTCGGCCGATTGCCGTGCTCCGCAGAACGCTCCGACCGGTCGGCCGGACGCTTACTCGGCATCGAGCACCTCCGAATCGAGTCGGGCGAGTTGCCAATCCAGTCCGACGTACACGCCGTCCCCGATTGCTCCCCCCCACGCGAACGGGCCACCGTCGTAGTAGCCACTGAGTCGATAATCGTTGACGAGGGTTCCATCGGTCGTGTGGATATACAACACCGTGGGAGAGTGCGGAACCGTTCCGCTGCGTCCGCGGACGAAGATATCACCGCCGGCCACAGTCACGAGTCGCTCGCCAACCTTCGTCGGCCCGTTCGTCACTGCGTTGTCCAACTCCGTCCGCCACTGTCGAGCGCCCGTTTGTGCATCGAACGCGTACAGGTAGTAGTCAGCTCCGCCGACGTACACCTGCCCATCGGCGACGAGCGGACGAGAGAAGACGGTGTTTTCGAGTGACCCGCTCCATCGTTTTTCGCCGGTCTGCGCGTCGAAGGCCAGCAACTCCTCAGTCGCACTGCCGACGAAGACCATTCCCGTCTCGATTTCGACGGCCGACATCGACGGACCAACGTCGACGCGCCACTGCTCGGTTCCATCGGCCGAAATCCGGTGGAGCGTGCCGTCGAGTAAGGGAACGACGACGCCAGTGCCGTCAGTGGCCGGAGCGCCAGCAATCGACGCCGATAATTCGACGGTGAACCGTTCGGTGCCATCCGCCCGAGAGTACCCGACGAGTCTGTCGGAAACGTCGTTTTCAGTGCCCGAGATGGGGAGCATGACAGTGTCGCCGACTGGAAGTGGGGGGAACTGCACCACGCCGGGGTCCGCCTCGAAGACATCGACCACGGAGGCTGTCCAAACTCGCTCGCCCGACTGGTGGTCGACCGCAAAGACCCGTCCACCCTTCGAAAACAGGTAGGCGTACTCGTCGTCGGCCCCGACCGGTGACCGGTCGCCTTTGCGGGCCTCAACGGTCCAGCGCGTCTCGCCGGTCTTGGGGTCGATGGCAGTCATTGCTGGGTAATCCGGGAATGGGCTCTTCGACCCGACGATTAGCGGTCCAGCATCGGGGACGATACCCGGCGTTGGCTCCCGGACTCTGGTAGACCACTGTATTGGTGCCGGAAAGGAGTCGTCGTTTCCCGTGAGTTGAGTGCAACCGGACAGTCCGGCCGCAAGCGCGGGAAGGGCTTTGAGCGCATCGCGTCGCGTGTACGGGACCATTGGAAACGAGTTATGAACCGTTTGACATCAGTCTTGTCAGTTCGAGAGCGGTGGACGGACGGACACCGCAACCGGCTCAGAGGAAGGTGCCGAGAGCGAAGAAGACGACAAGAGTGACCGCTGCAACGACGAGTGTTCCGACGAAGAGCACGATGTCGTCGCGGCTATCGGTGCTCAATCTGAGGCGGCGTCGCGTAATCGGGGCGAGCGCGAGAAGGGAGTGGGTATCTCGCTGGAAGCGAGGAACTTAGTTGCTTCTTACGGCTTTCGCACGCCGGGGACGCCCGCCTCGACGACAAACGTCGCATCAGTTCGAATCGGTGCACCGCGTTCGGTCACGTAATCGACGACTCGGAACTCGGTCAGCCAGGTTTCGGGTGTGATGGTACAGCGGGTGTAGCCGCGTCTGCTGTTGTTGTACTTGACGTTCTCGTTCTCGTCGACGACGTACTTTCCGAATACGACCGATTCGTCGCCGCCGAAGTCGGTGTACTCGGAACCGTCACCGCCCGACGAAATCGAGGTACCGATGAACTCGGTGCCGATTGTCTCAGACTCCTCGCGCGCGCTTCGAATATCGTTCGCCCAGTTGGAGTGGAAGTCCCCGGTGACGACCACCGGGTTGTCGGTGTACGATTCGAAGGCGTTCTTGACGGCCCGCTGGGGCGGTTTTCGTCCGCCCGACCGGACTTTCGTGGCCGCCAGCTTTGAACTGGTAGAAGTACTCGGTGCCAGGGTCGAGTTCACGAACGTCGACGTGGACCGAGTGGGCCGAGTCGGGGTGGGCGAATACGGTCCCCGTCTGCACGACGGGCCGCATGTCTTCGGATTCTGCGATGGTCCACTTGACTGGCACCTTCCTTTCGGGCATCCCACCGCCGCGTTCGAGCGGGGTCGGTGCGAGGCGAGTCCAGAGAATTACAGCGTCCGAAAGCGGGTCACCGGAGGCGACGCCGAGCGAGAACGGGTCGGTCTCGAACCGGCCAGTGTCGTCCATCGCTTCGGCCTCTCCCGATGCGCCGAGAATCGTGAGAGCGGTTGCACTTCCCGTCACTTGCAGGAAGCGGCGACGACTGTGCGCGGTCGGGTCTGGGGTGGGTGGGTTGGGACTGTCCATCCACCTTCGGAGACGGCTGTCTATAAAATGATATTTTGTAATATCAAACCATAGTTGAACATACTAACTAGTGCTTGAACAGTATCTCGTGTGATACGATAGCAGAAGAGACGAATCAATAGGAGTCGGTAGTGGCACGTCGATTGCCATAGAACTCGTCATCTAACCGTGTATCATCTGAATTGGAGAATGTCACAATCCTACAGTGGTGAGAAGAGGGACCGCAATTCGACCGCGGAAGAGAATGTAAGGTCCAAAATAGTACATTATTTTATAAGTGAACGTTTCAGAACGTAGTCTACAGTATATTTCTGATATGTTACCCCCGGAGTGCGTCGATAGGTCGTTCGTTTGCTGCTCGCCACGCCGGATAAACGCCCGCGATGATGCTCGTGAGGATACCGAAGGCGACTGCGCCGACTAGATAGACCAGCGCGGACTGAGAGAAGGCAAACGGGTTGCCGAGGAAGATGGAGTTCGCCATCACGGCCACACCGAGAGCGATTATAATCCCAACCGCAGATCCGAGGGCACCCAACAAGGCCGCTTCGAGCAGCAGTATCTGCACGATATCCATCTTCCCGTACCCGACTGCGCGTAGCACCCCGATTTCTTCGCGTCGCTTGATGACCGCCATCAACATTGTGTTCGTAATCGAGACACCAGCGACGAGCAGCGAGATGGACCCGAGTCCGGCGAGGAACGTGTTGATACCGTTGACGATTTGCTTGAACAGGCGGACGAGGGAGGTGAGTTCAAACACCAGTAGTCTATCTTTTCGGTCGTTGAATCGCTCTCGAAGCGCCGCTGCGACTGCCTCGGCGCGGTCGGTCGAACGGGTCGTAATCCGAACCTGACCGTAGTGTCTACTTTCCGCCTGTTCAATGGGGAGGTAGATTTCGCTCGCACCGAACGATTGGGTTTCCTCGAGTACGGCGACAACTCGGTACGTGCGCTCTGTTTGGGTTTGTTCGGATTCGGCGTCCTGCTCTGGAGCGAGTGTGAGTCGGTCACCCGGGGCGACGCCACGGCCAGACGCAAAGTCGTGGGAGACGACGATACTCCGCCGCCAATTTTCGGGTATCTCGCCGCGTCCAACCTCGTACATCACCCGAGGGTCGTCGATATAGGTGGTCGAGACTGGCTCGCGGCTATCGTTTCGTCTCACGATTTCCATCTCTTTGCTCTTCGTCGCAACGACACCGGCAGGCCCCACCACCTCCTCTATCGCCTTTAGGTCTTCACGGTCGAAGTACGACTCCTCCTTATCGAACCCCGGCGAGACGAAGACGTTCGTCGCACCTTGGTCCTGAATGTTCTGTAGTTGGCTCTGCTTGAAAGCAGCACCACCTGCACCGATTGCACCGATGGCGACGACGCCGATGAGGATAGACGCGGCGGCGAGTATCGACCGAGCCTTCGCACGCGAGATGTTCCGGCGAGCGATGACGAGTCGCGGGAACAACCCCACGATGCGGTACAGCCAACTCATCGTCGGCACCTCCGCGTGTGCATCGAGAAGTTGCTGGCGCTGTCCAAGCGACGACTTCGACGTCTGTTTCGTATTGGCCGCATCAGTCCAACGCCTCCACGGGTTGTTTGTTCGCCGCTTTCCACGCGGGGTACACACCAGCGAGCAGAGAGGTCACGATACCGAACGTAGCACCAATTCCGACGTACTGTAACCCTGCCGTCGTGAACGCGAGCGGGTCACCGAGGAGTGCGTGGTTGAGTACCATCCCGATACCGAGTGCAAGCGGGACGCCAACTGCGGAACCGATAAGCCCGAGGATAGACGCTTCGGCCACCAGTAAGCTCACGACCGCTCGTTTCGGATAGCCGACTGCCCGCATCACGCCGATTTCACGCTCACGCTCGATTGCCGACATCAGCATCGTGTTGGCGATGGTGACAGCAGCAACGAGAAGTGAAATCGAACCGACGCCGATGAGGAACTGGTTGATAGTCTCGAACGTCTTCTCGAAACTCTCACGTTGGTCTTGGACCTCTCGGATGTAGACGTTCCTCGTCCGAACGTTGAACTCCGATTCGATACTCTCGGAGGCACTCTCTATCGATGTCGTTCTCGAATCGACGCGCACGATAGCACGTTCGTACTCGTGGTCATCGAACAGACCGAGCGGGACGAAGACAGTACGGTCGGCTTGTAGCTGGTCGGCGAACCCCTGGGGTTCGAGCACGGCTGCGACCGGAAGCCGCTGGTTGAGCGACCCGTTGACGATGACCGTCACCTTGTCTCCCGGCTGGATATCGTTGTTCTCAGCGACACGAGAGCCGACGACGACGCTCCGCTTCCAATTATCCGGGATTGTTCCTGACTTCGTCTCGTAGAACGACCCAGGGTTGTCGATTCCTTTTACCTGTGCGGTGACGATAACCTCGCCCGACGGCGTCTGGACGATAGCGTCCCACCGTTCTATCACTGGGAGTACCGTTGCACCGTCGGTTACCTGCCGCATTCGGTTGATGTCGTTATCGGAGAAGGAATCACCGATGGTTCCGCTTCCGTCGTAGTGGTAGACAGGATTCACTGTCGCCGTTCCGCCGAATCCATCGAATGCCTCCATTTGGTCCTGTTTGAACGCCTCGCCGCCCATTCCGATGGTTCCGATTGCGACGACGCCAATGACGACTGCGACGATAGCGAGGAGGGACCGAGCGGTCGCCCGCGACAGGTTCCGCCGAGCGAGTACGACGGTCGGAAATTGGGCCGTCAATCGACGGAGCCAACTCACGTGAGTTCACCCCACGGCGAAGTGGCGCTGTAGACGGTCACTGTTCGACCACACCACCCGACGCAGACGTCCCAGCATCCGTTATCTCGCCGTCGACGAGGTTCACCACACGGTCGGCTTCTTCGGCGACGTAGGCGTCGTGAGTGACCGTGACGACGGCCACGTTCTCTTCGGCGCGGAGTTCGTCGAAGAGTTCGAGGATGTCGTCTCCGGTGTCTCTGTCGAGGTTCCCCGTCGGTTCGTCCGCTAGCAGAATCGCCGGGTTGTTTATCAGCGACCGTGCGATTGCGACCCGCTGTTTCTGCCCACCGGACAGTTCGTCCGGGTAGTGGTCGAGGCGGTCACCAAGACCGACGCGCTGAAGCAGGGCTTTCGCGCGCTCTCGTGTCTTCACCGGGGTTCTGTCGAGCATCCGCGGCATCTCCACGTTCTCCAGTGCCGTCAACGTCGGAATCAGGTAGAAACTCTGGAAGACGAATCCGATTGTGTGCTTTCGCTTGGTCGTCCGGTCTGCGTCGGAGAACGTCGAGACATCCTCTCCTCGGAGTCGAACCGTCCCGTTGGTCGGCACGTCGAGCAACCCAAGCAAGTTGAGTAACGTCGACTTTCCACTGCCGGACGGCCCAACGATGGCGACGAAATCGGACGGCTGGATGCCGAAGTCGATTCCCTTCAACGCCTGCACAGTCTGTGTCCCTGTCTGGTACTCCTTGACGACGTGCTCACCGCGGATGATGACATTGCCACCCGCATCCGTCGAAGCGGTGTGGCTCTCCTCGCGGTCCGCGCTCGCTTCGTCCGCCTCGGCGGAAACGGAGATGTCCGGAGCCATGTCACATCACCTCCGCCAGAAATAGACGACCGCACCGACGAGCAGTACCGACGCGGCACCGCCTATCGGAACGAGCGGAAGACCGCTCTGTTTCGGAACATGCTGTCGAACTGCTTGTCGTTCGACGCTGACCTCGGTGGTGAACGACCGCTGTACCCCGCCGACGGTGTACGTCACCGTCACTGGGACAGACGACACGTTGCCCTTGGCATCCGATTTGAGCGTGAACGACGAGAAGTCGCTGTTGTCGATGCTGCCGATGAAGTACTTGCTGCGGTCTACGGTCTCGCTTTCGGCGACTTCGACGACGACACTTTCGACGGTGCTCGACCCGACGTTCCCAGCGGTCGCTGAAATCTTGATTGTGCCGCCAGTCTGGGACGCCTGAAGGTCCGTTAAGATGACTTTCCCGGGGTTCGTCGGTGAATCAAAACTCGGCTGATACGAGCGGGTGACTTCGTGCTGCACGCCGCGGTCCGTGTATCGGAGCGTGAGATTCACGGGGTGTCGACCCGCCTCAGAAACGCGAGCGGGGAACGTGAACGTCGTCGACTTACCTGCTGCTAACGTGGCATTCACTCGCTCGTTGACGCTGAAGTTCACCTCCGGAGACGACGAGACGACTGTCAACTGTCGGATGTCGCGGTCGAGTCCGTTCGCGACGGTGACGTTGACAGACCGCTTCGCGCCCGGAACCGCCTCTTCGACCGAGAGTTCCAACTGTGGACGAGGTGGCTCTTTGACGTGAACGGTCAGCGGATACTGGACGCGAACGTGGGAACCATCTTTTAGCCTCCCGATGGCGATGATTCGAAGGTTTTTCACACCCAGTTTCTCGAAGGAGACGGCTAGCGGAACAGAGACGTTCCCGCCGATAGGGATGGTACCGACTTCTTCGATTCGCGTGATATCGCTTGAACTGCCCGGCCGACGGACGTAGACGTCGGTGAGTTCGATGACGCTCGGACTGTCTTCGCCGTTTCGAATCGACGTGACGAGTTCGGCCTGCTGCCCTGGTGCAGGGTCGTTCGGTGTTACCTCGACGTTCGTAATGCCGATGTGCGCATCGGCGGCTTTCGTCGGTTGCGCAGCCAACGGAACGACGACAGTCGAGAGAACGAGAACCCCGACAAAGAACAACGAAAGCGTCGGAAACCTATTTTTGTGTCTCGATTTCGAACTCATCGATGAACACCTTCCGGATAGTGTCGCCTGGGGACCATCATAAACTGAGGGGCGTGTGCGTTCCCACATAAGATATTTGGTTTACATTTTATGTCGAAGTATCATTCCCTCCCGCAAACTTTATGCATGCGATAATATTATCTACTGCATAATGATCAACCGAGACGACGAACTCGACTGGTTGACCTCGCACCTATCGCGGAGCGACCGCCAGTTTCTCGTCGTGTACGGTCGTCGTCGGGTCGGAAAGACGACGCTCGTGACGACAGCCCTCGACGCGCTCGACCACGATTCGCAGTACTATCTCTGCGACCAGCGAGGCCCAGAACACAACGCACGGCAGTTCGCGAAGCAGTGTGCTGCTCACTTCGACGATGTGCCACCAGATGTCGATGGGTTTCTCGACGCGTTCAGATATCTGAACGCCCGAGTCGACGGCCCGTTTGTCGTCGCGTTGGACGAGTTTTCCTATCTCGTCGAATCTGACGAGTCCATTCCGTCGGTGTTCCAGACGCTCGTCGACGACGTTCTCAGCGACACCGACATCTCGCTCGTGGTGCTCGGGTCGTCGATTTCGATGATGGAAGAAGGCGTCTTGAGCTACGAGAGCCCGCTCTATGGCCGTCGAACCGGCCAGTGGCGTCTCGAACCGCTCAGCGTCGGTGACGCCGCGAAGTTCTTCCCGTCGTACGACGCCGACTCGATAGTCCAGACCTACAGCGTGTTGGGCGGTGTTCCAGCCTATCTGGAACAGTTCGACGAGACCGATGACCTGCTGACAAACGTCGAGAACCACATCCTCTCGAAGGGTGAATTCCTCTACGAGGAACCCGAGTTCCTGCTTCGACAGGAACTCCGGGAGCCGACGACTTACATGGCAATTCTCGAAGCAATCGCCAGCGGGGCGACACGTGTCACCGATATCGCCAACGACATCGACAAGAACGCCAGCAGCATCTCGCGATACCTCAAGAACCTCTCTCAACTCGCGCTCGTCGAGCGTGAAACACCGGTCACGGACCCTGACGGACGCGGAATCTACACGCTCACCGACCAGTTCGTCCGATTCTGGTTCCGCTACGTCTCACCGAACCGCGGGACACTCGAACAGGGTCGAACCGCACCAGTCCGTGAGTCCATCGCCGAGACGCTGCCGACCCACACGAGTTTCGCGTTCGAGGAGGTGTGTCGACAGGCGGTCCACACGGAGTCGTTCCCAGTGGCGTGCGCTCGGGTCGGCCGCTGGTGGTACGGCGGCGACGAAATCGACGTTGTCGGCGTGAACCCCCAGACCAAGACGCTCCTTCTCGGAGAGTGCAAGTGGACGAGCAGTCCCGTTGGCGTCGGCCTCCTCGACGACCTCGAAGCCCTCGAACCCGAGGTTCGCTGGCAGGGGTCGGACCGCGACGTGCAGTACGCGCTCTTCTCGCGGTCCGGGTTTACCGACGAGTTGGACGAAACTGCGGCGCGCCGCGACGACCTGTCTCTGTACACTCCTGCGGAGATTATGGGTCTGTTTGGCGGAAGCTACATGTGAGAATGCTTTGAATTCGGTCCATGCGCTTGGATTGGTCTCGGCGTGCCTTCCTCAGAAATTTCAGCGCGATTAGTCTCGGAGGACTCGCCGGCTGTACGAGTAGACTCGGCAGTAGCCGGGTGCAACTGACGTTGTTGTCCACAACGAAGGAAGGGACACACGGACGGTTGACCTGATAGTCACTAAACGTGGTCGCGAATCGGCCAGCATCGACACCACCCTCGAATTAGAACCACATTCACAGGAGAAAATCAATAATAAGGTGATAATGGAGAGTGATTACGACGTAGAAGTCACAGTCACCGACGCGACTTCGGAATCACCCTATACGGAAACACAGGAGTGGAACGATGCGACGCAATCACTCCACGTCATACTGAACGAGCAAATCGTGTTTGCAGTCCAGATTGGCTAACTTAGCAGCGGACCATTCACTGAGCAACCACCCAATAGAGTCAAATAACCTATACTATTTCGCCGTATATCGTCGCGCATGGACCCCGCTGCTGCAACGGAATACTGTACCTCCATTCTCGAATCAGTCGAAAACGCAGTCATCGCCGACCGAAAGTTCCTCGAAACCGTGCTCGTCGGCGTCGTCTCGGGCGGACACATCCTCCTCGAAGACGTTCCTGGAACCGGAAAAACGCTTACGGCGAAGAGTTTCGCAACGGCACTCGGCCTCGAGTTCAGTCGCGTGCAGTTCACACCCGACCTCCTCCCATCGGATATCGTCGGCACGCATATCTACAACGAGGCGGAGGAACGGTTCGAGTTCACCCACGGGCCGATATTCGCAAATGTCGTCCTTGCGGACGAAATCAACCGTGCACCGCCGAAGACACAGGCCGCACTCCTCGAAGCGATGGCCGAAGGACAGGTGACCGTCGATGGTGAGACCTTCCCGCTTCCCGACCCGTTCTTGGTCATCGCGACGCAGAACCCCGTCGAAAGCGAGGGTGTCTTCCCGCTCCCGGAAGCGCAAATCGACCCAAAGCATCAGTGACGAGTTCGTCTCTAGTGGCACGTCCGTTGTTGTCTCCAAAAATACGTGAGTCGCCGACCCGTCGATTGCGCAGTGGGTCGGGTTGAAAGAGCGGTGCTGCTCCGGGAACTGC